>SLAT01000284.1 GCA_007126715.1 Roseinatronobacter sp. | reverse complement strand
GCGCAGATCGTAACAGATGCTCATGCCGATCGTGGCAAGCGGCGTCTGTGCGACGACTGCTTGTGTCCCGGGGCGAAAACCCGCTGATTCGCGATAGGTTTCTGACGGTGATACCTGCACATCGAACATGTGTATCTTGTCATAGCGCGCGTGGATTGACCCATCAGGATCAATCAGGAATGACCGGTTTGCAAAGCGCCCGTCCGCATCTTTCGTCTTGAGTGCCAAAGAGCCGATCAGCACCCAAATTCCCAGCGCCCGCGCTTCTTCGCGCAATGCGGCAAGGGTCATGTCCTTGTCCTCGGTTTGCAGCACATCTTGCTGATATGCGTTGCTGGTCGAGATACAGTTGGTCACTTCTGGCGTCAGGGCCAAGGTTGCACCCTGTGCCGCCGCCTGCCGCAAATAGCCGCGTGCCATTTCCAGATTCGCCGCAGGATCATCGCTGGATGTCATCTGGATCAGGGCGGCTGTCAGGGTCATGTGCCTAGCCCTTTAACAACGCATCGAGCTGACCTGATCGGTCCAATGCGTGAAGTTCGTCACAGCCGCCGACATGAATATCGCCGATGAATATTTGCGGAACGGTCCGCGCCCCGCCAGAGCGTGACAGCATTTCCGCCCGCCGGTCTGGCTGGCGTGACAAGTCAATTTCGGTGAAGCTTGCGCTCTTCATGTTGAGCAGGCGTTTCGCAGCATGGCAAAAGCCACAGAGCGGAGAGGTATATATTTCAACCGGTTGCATCACAGGCTCCTGCTAGGGACATGGCGCGCACTATAGTCTATCATTCCGATCTTGCAACGCGTGCAAGTGCAACAACCCGCACCGATGCCGCATCATGAGCAAGGCATGTGTCTGCCGCAGCAGAAAGTGTTGCGCCAACGGTCATCACGTCATCGACCAGCAGAATGTGGCGCCCTTTCAGCAGGCTCGCATGCCGCTTATGCGGGGCAAAGGCCCCCTCGACATTCTCGAACCGCCCTGCGCGCCCCCTTCTGTCCTGCGTACCGGTGTGGCGCGTGCGGATCAGCAGATCAGGGCAATGTTCCAGACCAAGCTGGAGTGCAAGCGCGTGGCTGAGTAGCGCGGACTGGTTGTAGCGCCGTTTCAGCAGGCGCAGCCAATGCAATGGAACAGGTGCAACAAGAGTGTCGGGGCGCAATATCGGGGCCGCCACCCGCGCCATCCAGCGCGCCGCAGGTTTGGCATAGTCCAGCCTGTCATAGTATTTCAGGCCCAAAAGTATCTGTCGGGCCTTGTCGCCATAGAGCATCGCCGCGCGCCCCTGATCCCAAGGACGCGCCAATGTCAGGCATTCGTCGCATAGCACGGTTTGTTCCCTTTCATCACCGGGCAGGGGGGTGCCGCAACTGTCGCAACATAATCCGAAAATAAAGGGCGTTTGCGGCCAGCAGGTTGCGCAAAGTGCACCTTCCTGCTCTACCAGTTTATCGCAGGTCAGGCATTGGGGTGGATAGACCGCGCGCAACAGGCTATGCGCAAGGACGGTCGTTCGTTTCGCTGCATGGCCCAGCAGGTTTTGCATTTCGCCCACCCCTTTACTACATAACCCCAGATGACCCAGCCACCGCCAGACATCTCTGATCGTTTTGCCCTTGTGCGCAACCGCGCCCGCGCACGGGACGATAACTTCCTGCACGCGCTTGCGCGTGAAGAGATCGAATTAAGGCTGGCCGAGGTTAACAGAACGTTTACGCGTCCTGCGATTGTGACGGGCCACCCGCATCTTTGGGCGAATATGATGCCCGATGCGCCGTTGGTTTCAGATGATCCGCTGTTGGCGCTGGAGGCAGGCGCGCATGATCTGGTGATCCATGCAATGGCCCTGCATTGGGCCTCTGATCCGGTGGGGCAGATGGTGCAAGCGCGGCGTGCATTGTGCCCTGACGGGCTGTTTCTGGCGGTCTTGCCCGGTGGCCAGACGCTGGCTGAATTGCGTGCCTGCCTTGCGCAGGCGGAAGCCGAGATTTGTGGCGGGTTGAGTCCGCGTATTCTGCCTATGGCGGAAATCCGTGATCTTGGTGCCTTGTTGCAGCGCGCGGGGCTGGCATTGCCCGTGGCTGACTGCGTCAGTCAGAATGTGGTTTATCGAAGCATCGACACGCTGTTTTCGGATTTGCGGATGATGGGCGAGCAGAATGCCCTTGCGGCAAGACGTCGCAGTTTTACCCCGCGTGCAGTATTCACGCGCGCTGCCGAATTGTATGCCGCGCATTTTGCAGATGACGCAGGCCGTTTGCGCGCCAGTTATGAGCTTATCTTTCTGACAGGTTGGGCCCCGGACAGCAGCCAACCGCGCCCGTTACGCCCCGGTTCTGCAACAGCGCGGCTTGCCGATGCCCTTGGAACTCAGGAAACTCCGCTCTCTGAAAAGATCAAAATTCCTAGTAAAGATTGATTCCCTGACAAAACCCGTTACATCACCACGGGTTCATGTAAATCGCCGGGGAATATGGTATGAAGGACACAGCCATGCTTGATGCAAAGCCACAGACCACAAGCGCACGTTGCCCGGTGCATATGGACCAGCCCGGCGAAGGGCGTCTGGAATTTGCGCAGGCAGATCACCCGGCGGTCCCGCGGGCCAAGATCGGCGTTCTGATCGCGAATCTTGGAACGCCCGACAATTATGATTACTGGTCGATGCGGCGTTACCTGAACGAATTCTTGTCAGACAAGCGCGTTGTCGATTACCCGGCCTATTTGTGGCAGCCGCTCTTGCAACTTATCATTCTGACCAAGCGGCCTTTTACGTCTGGCGCGAACTACAAGTCGATCTGGAATACTGAAAAGGATGAGAGTCCGCTTCTGACCATCACCAAGGACCAGACCGCTGCGCTGGCCGAGCAGATCGCCAAGCGCATTGATGGCGACATCATGGTGGATTTCTGCATGCGCTATGGCAACCCTTCGACCAAGTCCAAGGTTGATGAAATGGTCAAGGCCGGGTGCGACAGGATTTTGTTCTTTCCGCTCTATCCGCATTATGCGGGGGCAACATCGGCGACGGCCTGCGACCAGTTCTTTCGCGCTTTGATGGAACAGAAATGGCAGCCTTCGGCGCGCACCGTGGCGCCATATTTTGATCACCCCGCCTATATCAAGTCATTGGCAGATTCGGTGCGTCAGGCTTACGATGCGATGGAAGAGAAGCCGGAGGTTCTGGTGGCATCCTATCACGGGATGCCGAAGCGCTATTTGCTGGAGGGTGATCCGTATCATTGCCAGTGCCAGAAAACGACCCGACTGCTGCGCGAGGAATTGGGCTGGGAAGATGCGAAAGCGCAAACCACCTTCCAGTCGGTATTTGGCCGCGAAGAATGGCTGCGCCCCTACACTGTCGATCATGTCGCCGATCTTGCGCGTCAGGGTGTGAAGCGGCTGGCCGTCATCGCGCCCGCCTTCTCGGCGGATTGCATCGAGACCTTGGAAGAAATCAACGAAGAGATTCGCGAGAGTTTCGAGGAAGCAGGTGGCGAGCAGTTTACCTATATTCCCTGCCTCAATGATGATGCGTCGCATATCGCGGCATTGACCGATGTGATCGAGGCGAATCTGCTGGGTTGGACGAGCTGAAATAAGT
>SLAT01000234.1 GCA_007126715.1 Roseinatronobacter sp. | reverse complement strand
CGGTCCAGCGCCTCGCGCACGCGGCCGTTAAAGCCGTCAATATTGCGCACACCCATTTTCGACATCTTGCGATACCGCTCTTCCATCTCGCCGACGACCCATTTCAAGGCAACCACAGCCTTTTTCGGGTCCGTCACGACGGGCGAGAGAAGATGAGGAATCCCATCATAGACGCTGAGTTCCAGCATCTTTGGATCGATCATGATCATGCGGCATTCTTCCGGCGACAGGCGGTACAGCAACGACAGGATCATGGTGTTGATCGCCACAGATTTACCCGAACCGGTTGTCCCCGCAATCAAGAGATGCGGCATCTTGGCCAGATTGGCGACCACCGATTCACCGTCAATGGATTTACCAAGCGCCAAGGGCAAGCGCATCTGCGTATCGCCAAAATCACGCGCGGCCAGAATTTCGCGCAGCACGACCTTCTCGCGCTGCACATTCGGCAATTCGATGCCGATAATCGAACGGCCAGGCACAGTGGACACACGCGCCGACAGCGCTGACATGGAGCGCGCAATATCATCGGCCAGTCCAATTACGCGGCTGGCCTTCAGCCCCGGCGCAGGTTCGAGTTCATACTGGGTAACAACCGGACCGGGGCGAACGCTGACAATCTCGCCGCGCACGCCGTAGTCATCCAACACATTTTCCAGCATTCGCGCGTTTTCTTCCAGCGCCTCATCGCTCAGTGTGTAGCGCTGCACTTCGCTTGGGTGTTCCAGCAAAGAAAGGGGCGGCAGTTCGAATACCGGTGCGGCTGGCTCAAAGGCAAAGGTCGGCTGTGCTTCGGCCTGTGCCTGACGGGACGGTTGTGACCGTGCCGGTTGGGTTGCAACGACGCGGCGTTGCAGGACATGAGCTTTGCGGGGCGGCTCTTGCTCAAACAACGGCTCTGCATGCAGTTTCGGTGGGGCAACAGTCTGGGGCGCGTGCGATGCTGCTTCTGGCTGTGCTGCAACCATCCAATCAGGCATCGGCACTGTCCCGTATGGTGCCGCATCAAGGCTGGCGCTCAGGCTGGCAGCAGCGACAGGCATGACCGGCTGTGGCTCTACAGCTTGTGGCGCATGGGCAGGCGTCACCGGAGCGCGCAACGGGGGTTCGGACACAGGATGGCGCGTGCGGTCGAATTGAAATACCGGCTTAGCGCCTTTTCGATGGCGGATCGCATCGGCAATGCGCGTCTTGATCCGCGCATCACCCGAAGGGCGGGCATCAATCGCAGCCGCACTCAGCCGCGGCTCTACAAGCTCTCCGCGGATGGGGAGTGCAGGCTCGACAGGTGCGAAACCAGCGGATTGCGGGCGATTGCTGAGTGATTTCAACCTTGCCAGCAAACCCGAAGGGGTTTCGTCGGGCGCCTGAGAGACGGGGGCAGGGCGCTGCGGCATTTCAGGCATCGCGCGCATATCTGCGGGATGATGCATCGCCTGTTCATGAACATAAGAAAAATCGTGATCATCCTCGTCCAGCAACGCATGTTCTTGCGGCGGGTGGGCGGCTGCGCGGATCACTGGCGGCGAACGGCGCGGCATCTCGCCGTTCAGCCGTGGTTCGGCGCGGAGCAAACTGGGTTCCTGTTGACCTGCAATATGCGCGGATCGAGGCTGCGGTTTGGGGTAGGAGCCTTCAGGCGCGGGGCAATATGCCGATGCGTCGTGACCTGCGCGCGTTGCATGTGCGGCGTACCTGTCTTGCAACTTGCGCGCCATTACGCCACCTGCGGCGCGCACACCCATCGCTCCACCAGACACGCCGCTTCGCATGAGTGCAAGCACACCAGCATAGAGCAAAATGGCACCAGAAATCACAAAGCGCAGAAACCGCCTCGCTTCATTGCGCTGGACACCCAGCACAAAGGCCCAGACAGCCACAGTTGCCATCAGCATAAGCACACCCATCAGCTTGACACCCGCAGATGCACTCATGGGAAGGGCGTTGATGATTGCCCCCAAAACCGTATCGCCAAAAACACCGCCCATCCCGTAAATCGTATCCCATCCGGCCGTCGGGACCAAAGACGCGCACCAGACTGCGGTAACCGCCAGCGCGATTGGAAAGAAAATCCCGCGGGCGAACACCTGATCATATCCTATTCCCACGATCAGACGGAGGCCCCAACCGCCAAAGAACAAAACCATCCCCCAAGACGCGACACCGATAATTATCATCAGCGGAGAGGCGATCATTGCCCCGAAACGCCCCAAAGAGTTCTCAAACGCAACATCAGACGAGCTTAGCCAGCTTGGGTCCGCTGGCGAATACGACCCCAGCATCAGCGCAAAGACACCGGCCAGAACGATCAGTCCCAGACCCAGAAGCTCTCGGCCACGTTTTTGCAACATTGCCTGCAGATTGCTGTCAAGCAAGGGATCGCTCGAACGGGTATTGTAGGATGCCATCTGTAAAGCCTCGTTACGGGTAAAGACAGTTACGTAGACGCCGAAGCGCCTCTTCAAGTTCGTCAATCGGGGCAACCATCGCTATGCGGATGAATTGCTTGCCGGGATTCAGATCGCCGCTGTCGCGTGAAAGATAAGCCCCCGGCAAAACGCGGATTCCGGTCTGCTGCCACAGGTGCAGGGCCGCTGCTTCGCCATCTTCAACAGGCAACCACAGGAAGAACCCTGCTTCTGGCCCCTGATAGCCATCCACCGCGGCAAAGATACGGTCTGCCAGCGCATATTTCTGCTGATATAGCGCACGGGACCGGTTGACATGCGCCTCGTCATTCCAGGCGGCGGCGGCGACATGCTGCAAAGGTTCAGGCAAGGGCGCACCTGCATAGGCCCGTAATTGGCGAATACGGCGGATAGTTTCGACCCCGCCCGCAACAAAACCCGAGCGAAGGCCGGGCAGGTTGGACCGTTTGGAAAGAGAGTGAAAGGACAACACGCGTTCGGGGTTTGCGCCCATTTCGGCGGCAACCTGCAATACACCCGGTGGGGGCGTGTCGCGGTAGATCTCGGAATAGCATTCATCCGCGAAAATCTGGAAATCGTGCCGTTCTGCCAAGGCGATCAGGTTGCGCAGATAAGCGGCATCGGCAACCGAGCCCTGCGGATTGGCAGGCGAACAGATATAGACAATCGTCACACGGTCCAGCAATTCGGCAGGCAGGTTCGCGTAATCGGGCAGGTGCCCGCTTGCCTCGCTAGCGGGGACATAAACGGACTCTGCCCCAAGAACCAACGAGGCTACGGCATAAGCCTGATAAAACGGGTTTGGTGTCAGAATGACCGGAGTTTTGCCATTCTTGCGCTCTGGGCACAGGGCAAGGGCGGCGTTGAACAACCCCTCTCTTGTGCCGTTCAGCACCATCAGGTTTTCTGCTTCAAGCGAAGCCCCGTAGCGCCGGAAAATCCAGCCCTGAATTGCATCCAGCAATTCCGGGATGCCTTCATTCACGGGATACTTTGCAAAACCGTCCAGATGCGCATTCAACACGTCCGCCAGAAAGGGCGGCATCTCATGGCGCGGCTCGCCAATCGTCATGGCAACAGGCACACCACCGGGCTGGTGATGATCCAACAGCGCGCGCAAGCGCGGAAATGCGTATTCAGGCAGGTTCGAAAACCGCTCTGGAAATGCCATGGACTGCCTCAAATTCATGGGGTCTT
>SLAT01000176.1 GCA_007126715.1 Roseinatronobacter sp. | reverse complement strand
TCGGCGGCGGCGGAATGCGTCACGCTGATGGCGGCGGCGGGCTATGTCATCCACACTTTCCCGACAGGGCAAGGCAATGTGGTGGGCAACCCAATCGTGCCGGTTATCAAGATTTCGGGCAACCCGCGCACGCTGCGCACCATGTCCGAGCATATTGATGTTGATGTGACGGGTGTTTTGCGCCGCGACATGACTATTGATCAGGCAGGCGACGCGCTGATCGAGATGGTCAAGCGCACGGCCAATGGCCGCGTGACCGCTGCCGAAGCGCTTGGGCATCGGGAATTCTCGATGACGAAACTCTACCGCTCGGCCTGATCCGGCTGATCGTGAATAGGGGGCGGGCGCATTGCCCGCCCCTTGGCTTGTTCAAGAGGACCGCATGTCTGCACTCACCCGTCTGCGCGCCTGGGGCGCACCGCTTCTGCCCGGTGTCATGCTGTCGGCGACGATTGCGGCCGCTGCGGCCTTTCTGGGCGCGCATTATGGCGCGCCGGTCATGCTGTTTGCGCTGCTTTTGGGCATGGCATTCAATTTTCTGCATGAGGATGGCCCTTGCCGCGCAGGCGTTGAATTCGCGTCGAAATTCATTCTGCGGCTGGGTGTGGGGCTGTTGGGCATTCGGATCGTTTTTGATGATCTGGCACAGATCGGGTTTCAGGGCGCGGGGTTGCTGATAGGGCTGATCGCACTGACGATTGCGACAGGCTTTCTGGCCGCCCCGCTGTTTCGCCGCCAATGGCGGTTTGCGCTGCTGACCGGGGGCGCGGTCGCAATCTGCGGGGCCTCTGCGGCGCTGGCGATTGCTGCTGTCATTCCCGCCAATGACAAGACCGAGCGCAACACCCTGTTTACCGTGATGGCCGTTACCGCGTTATCCACCATCGCGATGGTGGTCTATCCGCTGTTGTTTCAGGGGCTCGGGTTCAACGAGTTGCAGCAGGGGTTTCTGATCGGGGCTACTATTCATGATGTGGCGCAGGTTGTGGGTGCGGGCTTTTCCGTCTCGGACAGCGCGGGCGAGATTGCGACCATCACCAAGCTGTTTCGCGTGGCCATGCTGCCCGTGGTGCTGATTGCCATTGTGCTGGTGCTGCGCGTGGCGGGGCCGGGGGCAGGGCAGGGCAAGATCCCGCTTCTGCCGTGGTTTATGGTGTTGTTTCTGGCGCTGGTGGCGCTGGGCAGCACGGTTGAGTTGCCCGGCGCGCTGGTGGCGCAGGTTGACACGCTGTCGCGGGCGATGCTGATTACGGCAATTGCGGCGCTGGGGGTCAAGACATCGCTCAAGGCGCTGACGGCAGTGGGCGGCGGGCATCTGGCCATTGTGGTCATTGAAACGCTGGTGTTGCTGGTGCTGGCCTCGGCTGCGCTGTATCTGTTCGCCATCGTTTGAGCGGGCTGCACAGACTTGTGGCTGCGTCAGATTGACCGCTGAGTGGCCAGCAGATGCGTTATGTATTTGAAAGCGGTCCCCTATGCGTTAGCTCCGCCCCGAAGGCGAGTTTTTCCGGCAGGGGGTGGATGTGCAGGACGATGCGACGCGGCCAGATGTGCTGGTCATCGGGGCAGGCATGGCAGGGATCACCTGTGCGCAGGCTCTTGCCGCTGCGGGGCAGTCGGTTCTGGTGCTGGACAAAGGGCGCGGGATAGGTGGGCGCATTGCCACACGGCGCGCCACCCTGCCCACGGGCGAGGTCAGCTTTGATCATGGCGCGCAATATGTCAGTGCCCCCAGTGATGACTTTGCCGCAAGGCTGGAGGGGGCAGGGGCCACGCACTGGCAGGACGGTGCGGATAAACCCCATCTCGTTGGTACACCCGGCATGAGTGCGCTGATGCGTGCCCTGGCTGCGGGGTTGGAGATACGCCAGTCTTGCGAGGTGTCTGCGTTGGCGCAGGACGGCGATGGCTGGACAGCCACAACCCCGATGGGCCAACTCCATGCGCGGCGGGTGGTTGTGACCATTCCTGCCCCCCAGATCAAACGCCTGCTCGGGGCGGACCACCCGCTTTGCGCAGCGGCCACTAACGTCGATATGCAGCCATGCCTGACCTTAATGGCCGCATTCGAACCTGACAGCCCCCGCCCTTTCCTGCACCGTTTTGACCCCACGCATCCACTGGCATGGATCGCGCAGAACAGCGCAAAACCCGGGCGTGGCAATACGGCTGTCACATGGGTTGCGCAGGCAGGGCCAGACTGGTCTGCGACCTATCTGGAAGGCGCGCCCGACCTGATTGCGGCACAGATGCTGCCACTTCTATGCGATGTCATCGACGCCGATCCGCGCGATGCACTCCATGTCAGCGCCCATCGCTGGCGCTATGCCCGCGCGACGCGGCCGTTGGGGCAACCATTCTTGCGCAGCGATGATCACAGCCTCTATCTGGGGGGCGATTGGTGCCTTGGCACGCGGGTCGAGGATGCATGGACAAGTGGCAGCGCCATAGCGCGCGATATGACGGGGCTGGCTAATGTGGGATGATCCGCGTTTTGCCGGACTGCTGCGCCTGTTGCGCGCCGCAATGCAGCCGCCACCGGGGGCAGGGCGTATCGCGCTGGCGATGGTGCTGGGGCTAAGCACGCATCTCATTTTTGGCCTTGCCGTGCTGGCAATGATCGTAGCCATGTTTTTTGGCCTGAGCGAGAGTTTCGGGCGCGTGCCGCAGCCCTATGCATGGGCGGCGAATATCGCATTGATCGTACAATTCCCTCTGGCGCATTCGCTGTTTCTGACCGCCAAGGGCAGCCGCGTGCTGGCACGGTTGGTTCCCGGCCCGCATGGCGCGACCTTGGCGACGACCACCTATGCGCTGATTGCCTCGGTTCAATTGCTGGCGCTGTTCACCCTCTGGACGCCCTCGGGCATTATCTGGTGGCGTGCCGAAGGGGTGGCATTGGGGCTGGTTTGCACAGCTTATGCGGCGTCATGGCTGGTCTTGCTGAAGGCCAGTTTTGATGCCGGTGCCGAAGTGCAATCCGGCGCGCTGGGCTGGATGTCACTGATGGCCCGGATTGCGCCGCGCTTTCCCGATATGCCCACGCGCGGGCTGTTTCGCATTATCCGCCAGCCGATCTATGTGGCTTTCGCGCTCACGCTCTGGACAGTGCCGGTCTGGACGCCGGACCAGTTGCTTCTGGCTGTCAGCTACACGGCCTATTGCCTGTTGGCCCCGCGCCTGAAAGAACGCCGCTTTGCCGTGCGCTACGGCGCGCGTTTTGCCGATTACCGTGCCCGCACCCCTTATGCAGTTCCAAGGATATCTTCGCATGACCCGCAATGACCTGACGATCTATGACAAGGTGGCCGATCAGTGGTGGTCGGATGATATTCGCTGGGTCCGCACGCTCAAGGCGATGGTGCCGGGGCGGCTGTCATGGTTCGACCGCCAGATCGACTGGGAAGGCAAGCGGGTGCTGGATCTGGGCTGCGCGGGCGGCTTCATGGCCGAGGCGCTGGCCGCGCGCGGCGCGCATGTCACCGGCATCGACCCCGCAGCACAGGCGATCGAGGCTGCGCGCGCCCATGCCGCCAAGATGGGCCATGATATCCGCTATGATGTAGGCATAGGCGAAGCGCTGCCCTATGAGCAGGGCAGTTTTGACGCGGTCGTATGCGTTGACGTGTTGGAGCATGTGCAAGACCTGCCCCGCGTGATGGAGGAAGTCGCGCGCGTGCTGGCACCTGAAGGGCTGTTCCTGTTCGACACGATCAACCGCAATCCGCTGGCGCGTCTGGTCACGATCACAATGGCCGAAGATGTGCTGCGTATCCTGCCCAAGGGCACGCATGACCCGGCCATGTTCATCAAACCGGCAGAGTTGCGCGCCGCCCTTGTGGCGGCTGGGCTTGTACCCGGACACTTCACCGGGCTTGGTCCGCGCGGTGTGAGCCTGCGGGGTGATCTGAAATTTGGACGACTGCCCATGACCGCGATTATTTACATGGGCAGTGCGAAAAAAGTGTCGCAAGGCATCGCATAGAACGCGGTTCAATCGCCCGAGGCAGGTCTAACCGTGACGTGCATTTCCATGATCGCAGATTAATTTGCGCGCCGCTTGTTGTCGCAAACTGCGACTGTTGGCCTGCCCGCTTGACCCGAAAGGAGATGGTGGTATGAAGATTTTATAAAAACATCATACGCTCAGCAATGGAATTTCCTTATGCGCAAAACCGCCTGCCTCGCCGCAGCTTTCTGCATCGTCGCACCTGCATTGCACGCCGATAGCCTGACGCTCTTTGCCACGGGCGAGGATCTGGCGACTGCCGGTTTCACTGCGCCGAAACTGACGCGAGATGGCTGGGCGTTGGAATTCTCGCGCATCATGGTCAGTTTTGACCAGATAACGGCATGGCAATCAAACCCACCTTTCATGGCCGACGGGCCGGAAATCTTTGGGGAAGCGCTGGTTTTTCCCGGCCCTGTGATCGTTGACCTTGTCGATGCCGATGAAGATGACCGCGTCAAACTGGCCTCGATGGTGGCTGCGCCGGGCCATTACAATGCGCTATCCTGGGCGCTTGTTCCGGCAGCAAGCGGCGAAATCGAAGGCTATTCGCTGGTCCTTGAAGGGGTCGCGCGCAAGGATGGGCAGGACGTGGCCTTCACGCTGCGCAGCGCGGATGCCATGATGCATGCCTGTGGTGAATATATGGGCGATACCCGCAAGGGATTTGTGACCGACGACAGCGCAGGCGATCTGGAGATAACGCTGCATCTTGACCATCTGTTCGGACGCGCCGACAAGGGGGCCGAGGATGAAACGAACATCGCGGCGCTCGGCTTTGACAGTTTTGCCGCCGGTGGGGTTTACGAATTCTCGCTTGGTGATCTGCATGTGGGTCACGTTGGAGAAGGCCATTGCCATGTCACTTCGATGTAGATCCGCGCTTTTGCTGTGTCTGGCGCTGGTGGTGAGTGCGCCACAAATGGCCTTGGCACATGCCGCGATCATGGAAGCGGAAGTCGCGCAGGCCATTCGCCTGCATGCTTTCTATGAAACGGGCGAGCCGATGTCGCAGGCACAGGTGATCATTTACGCACCCGATGACCCGGCACAGGTCTGGGGGCAGGGCATCGCCGATATGGATGGACGCTATGAATTCATACCCGATGCCATCGCGGGCCGCTGGTCGGTTCAGGTTCGTCAGGCAGGACATGGAGTGATGGCGCATCTCGAAATCGGGGCGAATGCGCCGGTGATAACCGTCTCATCTACACCGGACACATGGGCGCAGCGCGCGCTGATGGTCGCATTGGTTGCATGGGGCGCGCTGGGGACGGCGCTTTATGCGCGCAGTCGTAAAGGGAAACCAGATGCATCTGCCTGATGGGCTGATGCCTGTGGAAATGGCGCTGGCGGGCTATGCCGGGTCCGGTCTGCTTGCCGCGATATCCCTGTCGCGTATCAAACACCTGCCAGACCCTTCTGCACTGGTTCCGCGCGCGGCCATGCTGACAACGGTTTTCTTTGCCGCCTCGCTGGTGGCGATCCCGGTGCCGCCGACCACAGTGCATCTGATGCTGGCAGGATTGTTGGGGGTGATGCTGGGGTGGTTTGCGATTCCGGCAATTTTGGTGGGCCTGTTCTTGCAGGCGGTGTTGTTTGGGCATGGCGGGTTGACGACGCTTGGCCTCAACGGTCTGATATTGGGGCCGCCCGCCTTGCTGGCCTTTTGGCTGTGGCGCGCCGCAGGGCGGCGCTGGCCGGATGTCGTGGCGGTTTGTGCCGGAAGCGGTGCTGTGGTTGTGGCGCTGTTCATCTTCGCGGCGCTTGTCTTGGCGGGGATGCCTGTCGCGCTGGATGCGCGCGCCGAGCAGACGGCTTTGTGGGCCTTCATGCTGGCGCATGTGCCACTCGTGCTGGCCGAGGGGCTTATTGTGCTGGTCGTGCTGCGGGTGCTGCGACGCACGGCGCCGCAGTTGTTACCACATGGCTAAACTCGCGCGTAGCCCCGTCCTGTTTTCGGCCCGCGCGCGCCTGATCGTGGCTTTCGTGCTGGCCTTTGGCTTTGCATCGGTGCAATCGCTGCTCATGGTGCCGGTGCTTGTCGCAATCGGGGCAACGGCTTTGCTGGCATCGGGGATGATAGGGCACAATCTGGCGCGGTTGCGCGGGGCGTTGCTGCTGGCGGCGGCCTTTCTGCTGGTCCTGCCGCTGATCTCGGGCCAGACCGAGATCGCGGGCCTTGGTCCGGTAACGCTCTATCTGGAAGGGGCACAGGCCGGGGCGCTGATTGCCGGGCGACTGCTGGCAATTGTTGCGCTTATTCTGGCCCTGCTGTCGCCGGTGTCGCCCTTTGATCTGGTCGCGGGCATGCGTGCGCTGGGTGTTCCGGCGTTGATGGCAGATCTCGCATTTCTGACCTTGCGCTATATGGAAGAAATCTCGGGGGAACTGGCGCGCGGACGGCTGGCGCGGCTCCTGCGCGGTGGAAAGACAGGGTGGCGGGCTTTGCCGGATCACGCGGACTTGCTGGCAGGCAGCCTGATCCGGGCGCAGCTGCGGTCCGAACAGCTATGGGCAGCGATGCGTCTGCGCGGTTATAGCGCAGGGCTGAACACGCCAGTCGCGCCGCTTGGCCCATTCGACTGGGCTTGTATCTTAGGCGGGTCGGTATTGGCGCTGGCTATTTTCTGGCTGGATCGCAGCATATGACCCTATTGGCGTTGACAGGTGTGACGGTGGGCTGGCCGGGGCAGGCTGCTATACTCTCTGATCTGAATTTTTCGCTGGATCGAGGCGCGCGCTTGGGTGTCGTGGGGCCGAACGGGTCGGGCAAGACCAGCCTGTTTCATACCATTTCGGGCATTCTTGCTGCGCAGGGTGGCGCGGTGCGTCTGTCTGGGCAGCCCGTCCGCTCTGGTCAATTCCTGCCAGAGGTCGCGCTGGTTTTCCAGCAAGCCGATGATCAGCTTTTCTGCCCGACCCTGCTAGAAGATGTGGCCTTTGGCGCGCGTAACCTAGGCCTGTCGGCAGATGAGGTCGAGCGCCGTGTTGTGGCTGCCTTGCGCGATTGTGGGCTGACAGGGCTGGAAGATCGACCGGTCTATCAGTTGTCGGGCGGTGAAAAGCGCCGCGCCTGTATTGCGGGCGCGTTGGTTATGCAGCCCAGCTTGATGCTGCTGGACGAGCCCTCCGCCGCGCTGGACCTGCGCAGCCGACGCCGTTTGATCACCCTTCTTGAAGGGATGGATCAGGCAATGTTGATCGCCAGCCATGATCTTGAACTGCTGTTGGATCTGTGCGCGCGGGTGATTGTGCTGGACGGGGGGCGTATCTGCGCCGATGGTCCGGCGCGCGATGTGCTGGGAAATGCCGCGCTGATGGCTGCACATGGGCAAGAGGTGCCACATTCCCTGACGCCACATGACACCGCCCGCCACGATCACAGGCTGTAAGCAAAGGGCTGATGTTTAGCGTCGTTGCTGCATATCGGTCGCGTTATCTACCCGCACACTCTGCCTGTGATGTGCCAAAGTGGGGGCGGCCCGGCGATGCGCGGCGGCCTTCGGCCTTTGTTCCGCGCAGGAAGCAGTTGAACGGTGGAAAAGTTCGCATTCCTGCCCCCTTCGCCTGACCTGCGATAATCGCGTTTACCGTCAAGATCGTCTGTAGACGCGCCTGACAAATCACAGGCAGGACGGGGCAGTTTCACATGCCGGCGTTAGAAGCTGTCCTTGACATGGACATGTTCATGAGGCGCGGTGCCATGACCGTGATCATGTGAATGCGCCTGCGTCTCTATTGGAATCAGGAACAGATTGCCGTGTTTCACCCCGCGCTGGCCCAGAACACCGTCGGCATAGGCTTGCAAGGCTGCGACAGGGCCACGCAAGATCGCGGTTTCCAGACAGGTATCGTGGTCCAGATGGACATGGCTTGTGGTCACGCTCAGCGCATGGTTGTCATGGTGATGGTGCATCAAACGGCTGGCAAGTTCGCGGGTGTGATGATCATAGACATAGGACAGAACGCCCATTGCCTCTCCCTCCTCGGCGCTGCTATCGCCATCGCGCAGGGCGGCGCGTAGCAGGTCACGCACGGCTTCTGACCGGTTGTCATAGCGCCGGTCCGCGACATAGCGGTCCAGTTCATCACATAACGGGCCGGGCAGGGTGACGGTGACACGTTGCACGCTGGTTTCCTTTCGCGGGCAAAGCCTTGGCAACAGGCAGAAAAGCCACGGCAATCTTGCATATACGCAGGAGCTGTCGCAAGGTGCCTTGGCGCGCATCCAGCGCTGCCTCTCGGCGCCGACTTGCCCGCGCTCACATTAGCGGCTGACAGATTTTCAACATTGACCTCTAAGAAAACCATGAGATTTCGGTGATCTTAGCATAAAAACATGCAAAAACTCGACTTTGTGCCGAAAATCATGATTTTGAGACAAGCACCTGCCTTGCGCATATAGTTTCTGCACTGATGCAGGGGGCAGGGGCGATTGTCATGCGGCCCGAAATCATTCCGGGCCGCGTAGGGCGGAGTTTTCAGGCGCGGAAATTGCGCACTGTCTCGATCATCAGCGTCACATTCTCCGGGTCGGCATCGGGGGTAATCCCGTGACCCAGATTGAAGATATGCGGTCCGTTGCGGAAGGCGCGGACAACACGTTCTGTTGCATCGACCAGCGCCTGCCCGCCTGTCACCATATGGCTGGAGGCCAGATTGCCCTGCACGCAACCATCAACCTGCACATGCTCTGCCGCCCATTCAGGGGAAACCGAATTGTCGATGGCAACGCAATCGGCCCCGGTGGCACGGCCAAAGCCGATATAGCCGTCCCCTGCCTCGCGCGGGAAGGCGATGACGGGAATGCCGGGGTGGCGGGCCTTCAACTCTGTGGTGATCTTGCGCGCGGGTTCCAACGAGTAGCGCAGGAACGCGTCCCCCTTCAACGACCCGGCCCAGCTATCGAAAATCTTGACCACCTCGGCCCCGGCGTCGATCTGCATGGACAAGTATTCGATGGTCGCCGCCGTGATCCGGTCAATCAGCGCATCAAATGCTTCTGGCGCGCCTTCGCGCATAGCGTGGGCGGGCGCTTGATCCGGCGTGCCGCGACCTGCAATCATATAAGTCGCCACGGTCCAGGGCGCACCGGCGAAGCCGATCAGCGTTGTCTCGGCAGGCAGTTCGCGCGACAGGATCTTGACGGTTTCATAGACTGGCGACAGCGTGTCATGAATCGCGTCCGTGGGTTTGAGAGCCTCTACCCCGGCCATGTCATTCAATGTAGACAGACGCGGCCCTTCGCCGGTCACAAACCACAGATCGGCCCCCAGTGCCTGTGGCACAAGCAAGATATCGGCAAACAGAATCGCCGCATCGAACCCGTAGCGACGGATGGGCTGCAAGGTCACTTCGGCGGCCAGTTCGGGATTGTAGCACAGCGACAGGAAATCGCCGGCCTGCGCGCGCGTGGCCTTGTATTCGGGCAGGTAACGCCCGGCCTGACGCATCATCCAGATCGGGGGTGTGGGCAGCGTCTCGCCTGCAAGGGCGCGCAAAATGGTCTTTGTGGGGGCAGTCGCAGTCATATGGCTTTCTCCTTGGTCCCGTTCTCGTCCCAAGACCGGCGCGCAATGTCAAGTCTGCGATACACTCTGCGCTTGTCAGGGCCGCGCATCGTGGCTAATCAGGGCGCATGACACATAGCTATCCGACCCCCGACCAGCCCCTGAAGATCGGCACACGCGGCTCTCCGCTGGCCTTGGCACAGGCCCATGAGACACGCGCCCGCCTGATGGCCGCCCATGACCTGCCAAAGGCAGCGTTCGAGATCATGGTTATCAAGACCACAGGCGATGACCGCACCCTGATCGATGCCGACCGACCCCTGAAGGAAATCGGCAACAAGGGTTTGTTCACCAAGGAAATCGAAGAGGCGATGATCGAGGGGCGCATCGACATTGCCGTGCATTCGATGAAGGACATGCCGACATTGCAACCTGACGGGCTGCTGTTGGATTGCTACCTGCCGCGCGAAGACACGCGCGATGCTTTTGTCTCGCGTTATGTCAAAACGCTGGCCGATCTCGCGCCCGGACAGGTTGTCGGCACCTCCAGCCTGCGCCGCCGCGCGCAATTGCTGAACCGTCGTCCTGACCTGAAAGTGGTCGAATTTCGCGGCAATGTGCAGACACGGCTGAAAAAACTGGATGACGGTGTGGCCGATTGTACCTTTCTGGCTATGGCGGGGCTGCACCGGCTGAATATGGTCGAGGTGGCGCAATCCGCAATCGCACCCGAAGACATGCTGCCCGCCATCGCCCAAGGGGCCATCGGGATTGAGCGACGCGCCGATGACGCGCGCATGGCCGAAATGCTGGCCCCGCTCAATGACCTTGAGACGACGCAGCGTCTGTCGTCCGAACGGGCCTTTCTTGCCGCGCTGGACGGGTCTTGCGAAACGCCGATTGCCGGACTTGCGCTGATCGAGGGCGGCGAAGTCTGGTTGCGTGGCGAAATTCTGCGTCCCGACGGGTCGGAGCGGTTGTTCGAGCAAGGGCGCGCACCGATTGCCGATGGCGCTGATCTGGGCCGCGATCTGGCGGCAAAACTGCGCGCACGCGCGCCGGCCGATTTCTTTTCCTGGCTCTGATACTGGCATCCAACGGCCTGCCCCCTTATCTGACATTACGAAAAGGGGGCAGAGCATGGTGATCGGACGGTTGGCGGATGGGGCTTTGCGCGGTGTGGACCGCGTGACCGCAGGTGTGACCGGCACCATTTCCGAAACATTTCTGGAACCCACGCTGCGCCTTGGTGTCACCGGCCTCAGTCAGGCTGGAAAGACGGTGTTCATCACATCGCTGGTTGCCAATCTGCTGGACCGCGGCCGCATGGGCCGGATGGGCGCTGTTGCGGGCGGCCATATCGAAGCGGCGTTTCTGCAACCGCAGCCTGATGATACATTGCCCCGGTTTGAATACGAGCGCCATCTGGCCGCGCTCAGCGGCCCTGACCCGCATTGGCCCGACAGCACGCGCCATATCTCGCAACTGCGCCTGTCCTTTCGCATCCGGCCCGGCGGGATGCTGGCGGGCATGCGCTCAGCGCGCGTGCGTCATGTCGATATCATCGACTATCCCGGCGAATGGCTGCTGGATCTGGTCTTGCTGGACAAGTCCTATGCACAATGGAGCGCCGAGGTACTGGCGCGCATGGAAAAGCGCGACTTCGCCGCCGATGTCCTTGCGCAGCTTCAAGCGACCGATGGCACGGCCCGCCATGACGAGGCGACCGCCCAAAGGCTGACGAAAGCCTTCACAACCTATCTGCAACAGGCCCGCGCGCTGGGGCTGCCCGACATTACACCAGGGCGCTTTTTGTTGCCCGGTGATCTGGCGGGTTCTCCTGTCCTGACCTTTGTGCCGCTTGCGGGGTCAGGCGGGCGTGGCGCGCTCCTGCGCGAGATGGCGCGTCGCTTTGACGCGTATAAATCGCAGGTTATCCGGCCCTTTTTTCGCAACCACTTCGCGCGTATCGACCGGCAGGTGGTGCTGGCAGATGTGTTGGGCGCAATCCATGCCGGGCCAGAGGCCGTGGACCGCCTTGGCCAGACATTGACCGAATTGCTGGCTGCTTTTCGTCCGGGTCGCAATGCATGGCTTTCGCGGCTTTTGGGAGGGCGGCGGGTCGAGCGTATCCTGTTTGCCGCGACCAAGGCTGACCATTTGCACCACAGCCAGCACGCGCGACTGACAGCGATCATGGCCGCGCTCTTGCGCCAGTCGCGTGACCGGGCTGATTTCGCGGGGGCCAATACACAGGCGCTGGCCCTTGCCGCGCTGCGCGCCACAATCGAGGAAACCCATGACCGTGACGGGAAATCACTGGACTGTGTGCGCGGGCGCCTGCTCGATACAGGGCGTCAGGCCGCATTTTACGCAGGCGAGTTGCCAGAGGATCCGATGCAGCTTGTCGGGCCCGCCCGCGCAGGTGCTGCGCATTGGCTCGATGCGGATTATCAGATCATGCGTTTTGCCCCCGCGCCCCTGACACGCGCGCCGGGTGACGGGCTGCCCCATATCCGGCTGGATGCGGCAGCCGACTTCCTGCTGGGGGATGTGTTGCAATGAAAACGCCAAAACCCCTGCTGATCGATCTGCCGGATGGCGCCGAATTCGACCCCGGCACAGCGCCGCCTCCCCCCGATGATGACCTGCCCCCGCCCGAGGGGCGCGCCATGCAAATGGCGCTGCGCGCAGGTCGCGCACGTATGTCATTCTGGGCGCGGCTGGGTCTGAGTGCGGTGACCGGATTTATTGTGCTTGTCATCAGTGTCAGCGCATGGGATTTCGTGACCTCACTGGTCATGCGAAACACAGCACTTGGCTATCTTGCGCTGGGCCTGCTCGCAGGTATTTTGGGCGCAGGGCTGGTGCTGGCATGGCGCGAATGGGCCGGGTTTCGCCGCTTGCGCCAGATTGACGCGCTGCGCCGTCAGGCACAAGAGGCCCGCGAAACCGTAACCCGCACCAGCGCTCAGGATGTCATTGCCGCACTCGACAGCCTCTACAGCGCGCGTACCGACATGCGCTGGGCGCGCGCAAGACTGACGGAAATGGCCCCCGACCAACTTGATTCCGAAGGGCTTCTCGCGCTTGGCGAGAGTACCTTGCTGGCCGAACTCGATGCGCGCGCCCGCCGCGAAGTCGAAAGCGCAGCGCGGCAGGTTGCCCTGCTGACGGCGCTCATCCCTCTTGCCCTCATCGATGTGCTTGCGGCGCTTGTCACCAATCTGCGCATGATCCGCCGGATTGCCGAAATCTATGGCGGGCGCGCAGGCACACTTGGCAGCTTGCGCCTGCTGCGCGGTGTCATTGCCCATCTGCTTGCGACAGGGGCAGTGGCAGTCGGCGAAGACATGATCGGCTCGGTCGCCTCGGGCAGTATCATTTCTAAATTCTCGCGCCGGTTTGGCGAAGGCGTGGTCAATGGCGCGCTGACAGCGCGACTGGGTATTGCGGCAATTGAAATCTGCCGGCCTTTGCCGTTCCAATCACTGCCCCGCCCGCGCACCAGCCATGTCATGAGCCGCGCACTCAGCGGGTTGTTCGACAAGCCCGCAAAGACCTGATCGCCTGCATTTTCTTGCCAGCAATACTCACGGGGGTTTCCCAAGGGGGGGCGTGCCCCCCTTTGGGGCGGGGGGTTCATCTGTGGTCGCAGACCACAGATGCCGGGGGGCAGCCGCCC
>SLAT01000225.1 GCA_007126715.1 Roseinatronobacter sp. | reverse complement strand
AAGAGGGGGGCAGACAGCCCCCCTCGCCTGCCCACAGCACAAAGACCTGAAACGTGACCACTCCAGCAAACCCGATACGCGCTTATATCGCAGTAACCGCCGCCTACTGGGCCTTCATGCTGTCCGATGGCGCATTGCGCATGTTGGTCCTGCTGCATTTCAACGGCTTGGGTTTCACTCCGGTGCAACTGGCTTGGCTGTTTGTCCTGTATGAAGTCGCGGGCATTGTGACCAATCTGGCGGCGGGATGGCTGGCGGCCCGGTTCGGGCTGGCGGCCACGCTTTATGCCGGGCTTGTCTTGCAAATCGCAGCGCTTGCGGCCTTGGCACAATTGAACCCTGAATGGACCATCGCAGCCTCGGTCGTTTTCGTGATGGCAGTTCAGGGCGTGTCGGGAGTGGCCAAGGATCTGTCCAAGATGTCGTCAAAATCGGCCGTGAAGCTGCTTGCGCCAGCGCAAGAGGGGGCGCTGTTTCGCTGGGTCGCCGTACTGACAGGCTCCAAGAATGCCGTGAAAGGCGCTGGCTTCTTTCTGGGTGCGGCCCTGCTTGCGACAGCAGGGTTTCAGGCGGCGGTCTGGGGCATGGCGGCGGTGCTGGCGGTCATTCTGGCGGCAGTCGTCCTGTTCCTGCCCGAAGGGTTGCCGGGGCGTATGAAAGGGGCTGACACCTGGGCGGGCTGGCGGTCGAAAGACCCGCGCGTGAACCGCCTTAGCCTTGCGCGGCTTTTCCTGTTTGGCGCGCGTGATGTCTGGTTTGTCGTCGGCATCCCGATCTATTTTCAGGCCGTATTGTCCGATGGCACGGCTGAAGGGCGGCGCGAGGCCTTTTTCCTTGTCGGTGGTTTCATGGCGCTTTGGATTATCGGCTATGGGGCAGTTCAGGCTTTTGCGCCCACACTTCTTGGCAGCAAGGGCCAGTCCGAGGGGGCGATCACGCGCAAAGCCGTCCTTTGGGCAGGTGTGCTGGTGCCGATTCCGCTATTTCTGGCGGCGGCTGCCGCCTTGTCCGATGGCCCCGCATTCTGGCTGACATGGCTGCTTGTTGGCGGGCTACTGGTCTTTGGCTTTGTTTTCGCGCTGAATTCCGCCGTGCATTCCTATCTGATCCTCGCCTATGGCGCGGCAGACAGGATCACCCGCGATGTCGGGTTCTACTATATGGCAAATGCTGCGGGCCGTTTGCTTGGCACGCTTTTGTCAGGGGTCAGCTATCAGATTGGCGGCTTGCCGCTTTGTCTGGCAACAGCAGGGCTTATGGCGACAGCAAGCTGGCTGATTGCACGCAGGCTTCCGGCCTTGTAGCGGCAGCGGATTGATCCTAGCGCCCGGCGCGCCGCACCGCGCGCTCCAAAGCATCCAGAAAACGCGAGCGATCCGCCTTGGAAAAGCTGCGCCCACCGCCTTGCCGAAATGGATCAGCAGCCCGCAAATCAGCCATCAGATCACGTGTTGCAAGGACATTTCCAATATTCTCGGCGCTTAGGATCTCGCCGTTATGCTTGAGCACCTGCGCCCCGGCCTCGACACATTTCGCAGCCAGTGGAATATCGCCTGTCACCACGATATCGCCCTGCCCCGCGCGTTCCGCGATCCACTTATCCGCCTCATCTGCGCCTTCGGCCACGATCACCGTGTCGATCAGAGGATTGGCCGACGGCCTGATCCCGCCGTTTGAAACGATGAAGATCTTCAGCTTATGGCGCGAACCAACGCGCTCGATTTCGGATTTCACCGGGCAGGCATCCGCATCAACATAAATCGACATTAGCCAAGCCCCTTGGACGGCAGCGCGAAACCTGATCTGTGCACGGGAATTCCCTTCTGTCGTGACATGCGCGAGTCTGCCTCAAGCATGCGCATCCAGCAAGATAGAATGCCGCGCGCCCAGTCTTACCGTGACGCAAACCTAGGCTTGCCGTCCAATCGCCGACAGCGCAAACCCTGACGGCCCATCGCGTTCAGCCAGAACAAAGGGAGGGTGAAGGCCCCGTAACCCGCGAATGGCACATCGGACGTTATTGCAAGGTTGGCTTGGACCCCTGCAATATCTTCGCCAGACGCAGCGCCTGCGCGACAATGATGCCTGAAAACGGCAGAATGACAAAAATCCGCACGATGTGAAAAGCAGTGACCACCGCAAGACCTTCCTGAAGAATCTTGGCCGTAAGCGCCATTTCCGTGACACTTCCGGGGGCCGTTGCCAGAACCATGACCTGCCACGGCTGGCCTGTCATCCATGTCAGGCCCATGCCCATGACAGCACATAGGACAATCATGATGATCGACGTCAGGATCGAGCCGGGTAAAAAGCCCCTCGCATTACGGAACAGATCACGGTCAATCACCGCACCCAGCCAGATTCCCAGAAAAATCTGTGCGCTCACAAGTACAATATAGGGGTATGCGGAAACCGGCAGGCCAAATACCGACGCCAATGCCGCCCCTGCCAATGCGCCAAGAAAAAACGGGTTCGACATACGGATGAGTTTGAGCACAGCCGCACCCGCCAGCCCGAATGCAAACAGCAGGGCAGCGCCTGTTCCCGTCCAGTCCATGTCGCGCAAAACGCCCACCGGATCGTGTACACTGCCGTCCAGCAAGACAATCAACGGCGGAATCAGTATGACAAGAAACACGATGCGCATGGTCTGGCCAAAAACGATGGGTCCGGGGGCCACGCCATGTTTCTGCGCAAGAACAGCGCTTTCCACTGGCCCCATTGGCAAAGTGGCAAGAATGGCCGTTCCAGCACCGACATGCGTCAGTTTCATCAGCACAGTCGCCACCCCGAAACTGAGCAATATTGTCAAAACCGCGGCCAGAACCATCGGAAGCGCCAAGGCACCCATCAATTGCAGCGCTTCGGGGGTAAAGGACAGCCCGACCGAGCTGGCCACCAATATCTGACCAAGTTGGCGCGTCTGCACAGGAATGCGCACAGGAAAGTCCAACAACCGCACCGTACCTGCGAAAACCAGCGCCCCCAACATCCAAGGCAGAGGGAAATTAAGCCGCATTGCCAGAAACCCGAACGAGATAGCCCCACCCATGATGGCCGCAACATGTGCGAGTTGCTTAAAACCCTTGATGTCTGGTGTTTGGGGCATCCTCGACTTCACTTCCTGAACCTGACTGGGCCACAGGGCGCGGCACAGCCAGTGGCACTCGTTTCGCATAGCCTCGCGCTTTTTGAGTGCAGTTGCAAGAATTGCGCCGATTAAACCAAACAGAGTGGCAGATTGCAGCAAAAGGACGCCCGGTAATCCGGCAGTGCCTGACCTGCGCCCTATTTCCGAAATAAGAAAGCAATCAGGCTAGCAAATCTCCATCGCGTCACCGCGCTTTATTGGTCCTTCTGGAACTGCTTGAGCATTGACGACAGTTCCGTGGGAAATGGGAATACAATGGTCGAGTTCTTCTCGGCACCGATGGTGGTCAGCGTTGCAAGATAGCGCAACTGCATCGCGCCGGGTTCGGCACTCAGGATCTGGGCTGCTTCCAGCAACTTATTGGCGGCCTGTTCCTCGCCTTCGGCATTGATGACCTTGGCACGGCGCTCACGTTCTGCTTCGGCCTGACGTGCGATGGCGCGGATCATGGATTCGTTGATATCAACATGCTTGATCTCGACATTTGCAACCTTGATGCCCCAGGCATCGGTTTGCGCATCGAGGATTT
>SLAT01000015.1 GCA_007126715.1 Roseinatronobacter sp. | reverse complement strand
CAAGCCAGCGACCGGCGGCTTTGTCCCGCATAGCTGACCTTCATTCCCAAATGGCATCCTGAGCACCGGCACCTTTTGTGTGACGAAGATCGCCGGGAGGGGACGCGTAGGAAAGCCACCAGAGGCAAGCGGTTCAGAGCGGCCAGAAGATGGGAATGAAAAACGCGGCTGTGGGTGCCATGACGAAATGCATCGGCAGCCCCACGCGCAGGAAATCTGTGAATTTATACCCCCCCGGCCCGTAGACCAGCGTGTTGGTCTGATAGCCGATTGGCGTGGCAAAAGCTGCCGAAGCGCCCAGCATGACTGTCACCACCAGTGGTCGCGGGTCGATCCCGAGCGCCAGCCCTAGGCTTATAACGATCGGGGTCAGCACCACTGCCACTGCATTATTGGTCACCAATTCGGTCAGCGTCAGCGTCAGGACATATATGCACAGGATCAGCAAAAATGGCGGCAGGTTTGTCAGCATAGGCGATGCGCTGCCAACAATCAGTTGCACCGCGCCTGATGCTTCCAGCCCTGCCCCGACACTTAGCATGGCAAAGATCAGCGCCAATAGCCGCCCGTCAATGAAGCTGAACGCCTCATCCGCGTCAATGCAGCGGGTCAGCAAAACGATCGCCACCCCCAGAAACGCCATTGGCGCAATCGGCGCAATTCCAAGCGCCGAAACAATCACGATGGCCGCGAGCACGACAATGACAATCGGCGCATGTCCGCGCCGATAGGCGCGCTCGGTCGGTTTGGTGATATCGGCAAGATTCATGTCCTGCGCCAGCCGCCCGATATCTTCGGGCGCGCCTTCCAGCAGCAGTGTATCGCCCACGCGTACTACCAGATTCTCGATATTCGTGCCGATATTCTGATTGCGCCGATGCACGGCCAGCGGATAGACCCCGTAGCGCCTGCGCAACCGCATCCCGCCCAACCGTCGCCCCACCATGCGCGAATCCGGCGAGATCAGGACTTCGACTGTCGTAGTCTCGATAGATGACAGCCGATCCACATCGCGTTGCGGACCGATCAGGTCGGGGTCTTCGGCTTCCTGCGTGTTGAACTGGGTGACATCGGGGTTGCGTTTCAACCCCAGCACTTCGGAAATCTGCGTGCGCAGCACCACGCGGTCACCTGCCTGCAAGTCGATATCGGTCATCTGCCCCCAGCGCAGCGAGGCATCCCCGCGCAACACATCAATGACGCGCGCGCCTTCACGCTTGAAAATATCGACATCTGCCAGCTTCAATCCGATTAGGCGAGAGCCTTCAGGGATGGCAACTTCGGTAAAGAACTTTGTGCGCGACCGGTCGGACAACAAGTCACTCATGGATTTGCGCTCTGGCAGCAAGTGGCGGCCGATCAAGGCCAGATAGAGCACCCCGGCCCCGGCCATGATGATCCCCACTTTCGTAATCTCGAACACAGTAAAGGGTGCCAGCCCGTTGGCCCGCGCCACACCATCGACCAGAAGGTTGGTCGATGTGCCAAGCAGCGTGAGCGTGCCCCCCATTATGGAAAGATAACTCAGCGGGATCAGAACCTTGGAGGCAGAGGTGCCCAGCGTCTTGGCCAGTTTGATGAAGACCGGGATCATGACCACCACAATGGGGGTATTGTTTACAAAAGCCGACATTGCCAGAACTGTAAGGGTCAGCGTGATCAGGGTCAGCGTCGGGTGTTTCTCGACATTGCCGACAGCGGCCTGGGTGATCCAGTCCAGGGTTCCTGTTCGTACCAGTGCCCCGACGATGATGAACAAGGCGGCAATCGTCCAAGGGGCCGGGTTTGAAAAGGCGGCCAATGCAGCGTCTTTGGGCAAAACGCCCAGCACAAGCATGACAATCGCCCCGCCAATGGCAGTCACTTCGACCGGATAGACCTCGCGCAGGAAGGCAATGAACATGCCGACCACAATCAACAACGCGATAACGGCCTGCGTGGTCTCGCCAAGTTCAATCCCGAACATGACTGCGTCTCCGTCCCTTACGCACCAAGAAATGACATATGCACCAAGTGTTTGTCATATTCTGGATCAGATGCAAGCACACCCTATGCAACCGGCGGCACGGTCGGGGCAAGCCTTGGGCGCGGTTGCACAAGAAAGAGGCCTGCAAACATCAGCACCAGTGCCAGCCAGACCCAGGGGCTATGACGCTCTCCCAGAATCAGCACCGACCACAGCATTGCCCATGCGGTGACCAGATAAGCCACCTGCGTGGCAAAAACACTGCCCGCACGTCGCAACAGCGCGACATATCCGGCATAGGCCAATGCTCCTGAAGCGCCAGATAGGATCAGCGCCAAAATCGCAGCGTCAAACTGCTGCGGCAATACCGGCTGTCCCGCGACAAGGGTAACAGGAACCATCACCAGCAGCGCCACGACCGATCCGCCCAGCAATGCCTGCAATGCCCCGGCTTGCGCACGCGACATATGCGCGACAAACGCACTCTCAAGGGCGTAGCATAGCGGTGCCAGCGCAGAAACAAACACAAAGGCCACCGGCACCGATGCGGGCAGGCTTTGCTCTGGCAGCACCAAAAGCGCGACCGCCACTGCACCAAGGCAAAGCCCAAAAGCACGCAATATACGAAAGCGTTCGATCCGCAGGCCTAGCGCCAGCGCCAGCGCGAACATCGGCACAAGCGAGGTCAGCAGCGCATGCACACCTGCGGGAATATGGCCCAGCGCCCAATACCCCGCCAGATGCGGCAGCACGATGCCCAGCAGACCGACCACCGCATATAGCAGCAACGACGCCGGATCACGCGGCAGATCGAACCGCCCCCGCAGCACTTGCACGAAGCACAGCACCACCAGTCCGACAGCACTTTGCCACAAAACGACCGAGAATGTGCCAAGCCCCGCCAGCCGGGCAAAACGCACCATTGGCGCCCCAAGGCCCCATAACGCACCAATCGCCACCAGGACCGCCAGCGCTGCGCCCAGACGCAAGGGGGTATCAGGGCTGCGCATTGGGAATGCTTGCGGGCAACTCTACCGGTGCAGGCCCGGCCTGTGGCAACCGCCCTCCAAGGCGCACCATCTCAATGCGAACGCTCTCGCCGGTGCGGTCATCGGTCTCGATATAGGTGCCGGAAACTGTGGCCGCGCCCATCGCAGGTTCAAACCTTGCGCGCGGCATGCCGGTGATGAAGCGGCGCATGGGTTCATCCTTGTGCATACCGATGACACTGTCGTAATCGCCGCACATGCCCGCATCGGCCTGAAACCCGGTGCCACCGCCCAGAATCTGCGCGTCAGCCGTTGGAATATGGGTATGCGTGCCCACCACAAGGCTGGCGCGACCGTCGCACCAATGACCCATTGCATATTTCTCGGACGTCGCTTCGCAATGAATATCGACAATCGCGGCCTGCACCATGCCGCCGCGCGGATGGGCGCGCAGAACCGGGTCAATCGCCGAGAACGGGTCGGAATAGGGTTGTTTCATGAACACCTGCCCCAGCGCCTGCGCCACCAGCACCCGCCGCCCGCCGGGGGCATCATAGACCCGCGCGCCCAAGCCCGGCGCACCGGATTTGGCGAAATTCAGCGGCCGCAACACGCGCGGCTCTGTGGTGATGTATTCGCGCATGGGGCGTTGGTCAAAGGCGTGATCCCCCAGCGTGATGCAATCGGCGCCTGCCTCCAGCAGCGCTTTGGCATGATCGGGCGACAGGCCCATGCCACCGGTTGCATTCTCGCCATTGACGACAACAAATTCCAGCCGCCACGCGGCGCGCAACAACGGAAGGTATGCCGCCACTGCCGCACGCCCTGCCCGCCCCATAACATCGCCCAAAAACAGTATTCGCATGACTCATGGCTTAGGCGTCCTGCGCGACAGGAGCAAGGCGTAATCGGTGCGAAACACACTCAGGTCTGGGCTTGCAGGCCGTAGTGGTGTTGCAGTTCAGGGCGATGGGCAGGGATGCGGGACCTTACGATCATTCACGTAACGTCGAGCGAGCTTCCTTGATCTTTTCAATCAGGATTCCAAGCGTTTCTGGCGCGTCTGCTGCAAATTCCTCGACATCAAATTCCCCATCTTCATCTGAGCGAGGAAGGAAGTATAGTTCGAACTGATTACTGAAGACTTCGACCTCTGTGCGACCATGATCCCAAAACAAACAGACGCTTAACCACCTACCTGTAGCGGCACAAGTCGGCGGAAACCCTGCCGCTCTGGTAGCTTCAACCAGAAGCGCTGCATTTTTCATAGCAGCACGATCGGGTTGTTCGTGCCAATCGCAATTGATTCCTGCCCAAGTGCCCATTTTCGATACTTCTCTCGCTCAACATTATTCATGCTAGACCGACCCTCCACTCAGGGCTTTTTTCTTCTTCGCGGCGCAGCACCATCAGGTTGCCCCGGATGGAGACTTGTCTTCGCGCAGCGCTGGGACGCACCGTCTGCATAGGGGTCAAAAACTGCCAAACACTGTGCCCAGCACGATCAGCACCGCGAGCGCCGCAAGCGGGACAAGCACCGCGACCACGGCAATATCCTTATACGCTTGCTGATGCGTCAGCCCGCAGATTGTCAGCAGCGTGATAACGGCGCCATTATGGGGCAGCGCGTCCAGCCCGCCTGTGGCAACCGCCGTCACCCTGTGCAGCAATTCAGGAGAGATGCCCGCAGCTTGACCCATTTCCAGATAGGTCTCGCCCAAGGTCGAAAGCGCAATCGACATCCCGCCCGAGGCAGAGCCCGTCATCCCCGCAAGCAAACTGGTGCCAATGGCAAGCGATATCAGCGGGTTATCTCCACCTGCCGTCACCACCCAGTCACGGATCAGGGTGAAGGCTGAAAGCGAGGCAATCACCGCCCCGAACCCCACCAGAGATGCCGTGTTGAAAATCGGCTTGAGCGAATCCTTCGCGCCTGCGTCCAGCGTCTGCGACAACCCCTTGGACAGGCGCACCCAGTTCAAGACCACCAGCACCAGCGAGGATAGCGTCAGCGCGGCAATGATCGACCAGACCCCGCGCAAAGCGCCAATGTCGGTTTGCCCGAATTCGGGCTGCGCCAGATAGGTTGTGTCCATTGAAGGGATCAGCACAAAGGTGAAGGCCAGATTAAGCGCCAGCACCAGTACCAGCGGCGCGGCGGCGATGGTCAGTGACGGGGCGCTGCCAGTGTCGCGCGCCTCTGGTGCGGTGTCATCCTCGCCATAACCCGGACCAAGCGCCCGCGCGCGGTATTCCAGCCAGCCCCAGCCAAGCGCCAGCATAAGCGCGCCCGTGATGACGCCCAGACCCGGTGCAGCGAAAGGGGTAGTGCCGAAATAGGGCATGGGAATCGCGTTCTGGATGGCGGGCGTTCCGGGCAGTGCCGTCATGGTAAAGGTGAAAGCGCCAAGCGCAATCGTTGCCGGGATCAGAACCTTGGGCAATTCAGCTTCCCGGAACAGGGCAGAGGCGATGGGCCAGACGGCAAAGGCAACCACGAATAGCGACACCCCGCCATATGTCATCACAGCGCAAGACAGGATCACCGCCAGTATGGCGCGCGCAGGCCCCAACCCCCGGATGATGCCATCCGCCAGCACGCGGGCCGAACCAGATGCCTCCATCAGTTTGCCAAAGACCGCGCCCAGCAGGAATAGTGGGAAATACTGGATGATGAACCCGCCCGTCGCCTCCATGAAAATCTGGGTGTAGCTGGCCAGCAGCGGCCCGCCCTCGCTTGCGAGCACGGCCAGAATCGCCAGCGCGGGGGTTAGCAGCAGCAGGCTTAACCCACGATAGGCAAGGAAGATCAAAGCACCAAGGGCCGCTATTATAACAAATATTCCTGACATGGCGCCTCTCATGCTGCGTTGCAGCAATGCTAGCGCAGTTTGGCACGGCCCTCAATGAAAACCCGATCGCGCGGGGCAGGTCTTGCGCGTCGTGGCAACTTGGCTCAGACAGGGCCAGCGAACAGGCCGTTTGGGTCGGGCAGACAAAAGGGTGCATCATGATTGCTGTGCAGGGCTATGAGGGGCAGAATGTCGCTGTTCTGGGTCTGGGCCGTTCGGGGCTTGCGACATGCGCAGCCCTGCGTGCAGGCGGGGCCACGCCACTGGCATGGGATGAAAGCCCAGAGGCGCGCAGCAAGGCCGAAGAGGCTGGCATAGACCTGCATGATCTGGGGCGCGTGGACTGGTCTGGCGTGGCGGTGCTGATCACCAGCCCCGGCATTCCACATCTTTACCCGGTTCCCAATCGTATCATCGCGGCCGCCTATGTTGCAGGCGTGCCGGTTGACAATGATATTGGCCTGTTCTTTCGCAGCTTCGCCACATCAGAGACAATCGAATTCGAGCAGCCGCCCAAGGTGGTTGCGGTCACCGGATCAAACGGGAAATCCACGACGACCGCGCTGATCCACCACATCCTGACCGAATGCGGGCGCCCAACTCAGATGGCAGGTAATATCGGCAAGGGGGTGCTCTCGCTCGATGCGCCGAAGGATGGTGAGGTGGTCGTGCTGGAATTGTCCAGCTACCAGCTGGACCTTGCCCGCGCCCTGACCCCCGATATCGCGGTATTCACCAACCTGTCGCCCGACCATCTGGACCGCCATAACGGTATGGGAGGCTATTTCGCGGCCAAGCGACGCCTCTTTGCCGAAGGGGGGCCGGACCGCGCTGTGATCGGTGTCGACGAGATCGAGGGACAGTATCTGGCCGGACAGTTGGCACTGGCGCCGGAAGATGCGCGCGTGATCCGCATCTCAAGCGGTCAAAAGCTGGTTGGACCGGGCTGGAATGTTTTTGCGCGCAAGGGGTTTCTTGCGGAATACCGGCGCGGCAAGCAGATGGCATCGGTTGATTTACGCGCGATTCCGGGCCTGCCGGGGGCGCATAACCATCAGAATGCCTGCGCCGCTTATGCGGTCGCGCGCAGCCTTGGCATTGCGCCGCGCCTGATTGAGGATGCGTTCACCACCTTCAATGGCCTGCCGCATCGCAGCCAGCTTATCGCCGAAGCGGGCGGGGTGCGATATGTCAACGATTCCAAGGCCACCAATGTCGAAAGCGCCGCGCAGGCCTTGCAAGCGTTCGACAATATCCGCTGGATCGCGGGCGGACTTGGCAAGGACGGCGGCATCGCGGCCCTTGCCCCCCATCTGGACCATGTGCGCAAAGCCTATCTGATCGGCCACTCCGCGCGCGATTTTGCGCTGCAACTTGGCACAACAGCGCATGAAATTTGCGAAACGATGGATCAGGCCGTCACCCGAGCTATGGCCGAGGCAGAGCCGGGCGATGTGGTTCTGCTGGCACCTGCGGCGGCAAGTTTCGACCAATATCCCGATTTCGAAAAACGCGGCGAGGCATTCATGTCCGCTGTGCACGCGGGGCTGGCAGATGAGTGATGACACCCCCCGCGGCTTTGCCTTTGCGGGTGCTGCATTCGTTATCTGGGGCGGATTGCCGTTCTACTTCAAGGCGCTGGAACATGTGCCCACCATCGAGGTGATCGCGCACCGTGTTATCTGGGCTGTGCCGGTGGCGTTGGCGCTGCTGATCTGGCTGGGGCGCACGGCAGATTTGCGCGCAGCATTTCGCAACCCGCGCATGCTGGGCATGGCCTGTGTCACGGCGGCGCTGATATCCGTCAACTGGGGCACCTATGTCTGGCTGATCCAGTCAGGGCAGGCGATGGAAGCGGCTTTGGGCTACTACATCAACCCCATTTTCAGCGTGTTTCTGGGCGCAACCCTACTGGGCGAACGCTTGTCCTTTCGTCAATGGGGTGCAGTAACACTTGCGGCGCTGGCTGTTGTCGTGCTGAGTGTCGAGGCAGGCAGCCTGCCGCTAGGCGCACTCCTGATCGTATTCAGTTGGGGCAGTTACGCATTTTTCAAGCGCGCCCTTCCCATCGGCCCCAATCAGGGCTTTGCGCTGGAGGCGCTGATCCTGATGCCGGTGGCGCTGGCCTATCTTGCATGGGCGCAGACACAAGGCGTGCTCTATGTTACTGAGGCCAGCGCGCTGGATTGGGCGCTTTTGCTGGGCTGCGGTGTGATAACGGCAGTGCCCCTGATCCTCTATGCCAATGGCGCAAAAGGGCTAAGCCTGTCGACAATAGCGATCTCCAGCTACTCGATTCCGACCATGATCTTTCTGATCTCGGTCTTTATTTTCCGCGAACCGTTCGAGGGCGGGCGCGTGGTCGCCTTTCCGATGATCTGGGCGGCAATGGCGCTTTATATCTGGGAAGTGTTGCGCAAACGGCGCGCGGCACTGGCGGCAAAGACCTTGCCTCAGCACGGAACGGGCTAGGGTTCGCTGCAAGCTACAAGATAGTGATGACGGCTCCGAAAGGTTGCGGAAGGTGGAGGATTGCAGCAAACCGCGCCGTGGGTGCGGCCCATTGCGTCGCGGCGGCCAGCGGCCTTTGCTCCGCGCAGCTAAAAGCACATGAACGGCAGATTTGTCCCGCATAAAGCACGTTCCATCCTCGCCCCTCAAGCGCAAGTGGCGACCAAAGCGAAGCGCGGACCAATTCCCGGATGGCGCAATTCATATGATGATTATATGAGACATTATGTTTGTCTTTGACTGGAAGATCATTCTGGCAGCAGTGCTGAGCGCATTCATTGTGCTGTCATGGCTGATGATAACCCGTGCGCCGGTTTATCTGCCGCGACTGGATGCAAACGCCCCATCCCCGCCAGAAGAAGAGGCTTATGTCTTTGGTTTCGCAACCCTGACCAACCCTGTGGTGCGGTTTGTGGTGCTGGGCCGCCATGCGCCCGCCGAGCCTGCCGCGCTACGCGGCTGGCAGCGCCACCGCCGCGATCTGCGCGATGCGCCTGATCTTGTGCTGCATGGCGTGCGCTTTCGCGTCACCCCGGCAGAGATGATCCGCCTTGACCGATACGAGCGCACAGGACGAAGATACCGGCGCGACCTTATGGAACTGGAAGATGGCAGCTTTGCCTGGGTCTACCGCCTGATGGGCGAGGCCGGGCTGGAGGCGGTGATGGACTGACACGCGGCGGCAGGATGCAACCCAATGATTCATGATGATATTCCAACTGATAGCTTTTTCCCTTTGCCAGATCATGCAGGCCAGTCCAGCGCGCGGCGCAAGACCGGCATAGAGATTGAATTTGCGGGCCTCTCGGTGGGTGAGGCGGCGCAGGTCGTGCAAAACCTCTGGGGCGGCACCATAAGCCCCGTGGATGAGCGTGATCTGAAGGTCAAAGGCGGGCGGCTAGGAGAGGTCAAGGTCGAACTCGACATCTCGCTGCAGAAGAAATGGGCCGAGGATCTGGCCGCGCAGGCACTGGGCGGGCTGGTGCCGGTCGAGATTGTGACGGCGCCTTTGGCACAGGAAAATCTGCGCGAGGTTGACCATTTGGTAGGTGAATTGCGCAAGGCCGGGGCACTGGGTACGCGGGCGCGGCTGGCCTATGGCTTTGGGCTGCATCTGAACCCCGAACTGCCCGGCCCCGATGGCGCGGGGCTGGTTGAGGTTGCGCGCGCCTATGCCTTTCTGGAAGACTGGTTGCGCCATTGCGATCCAATCGACCCCGCCCGCCGTGTCCTGCCTTTCGTGGACCCTTGGCCGGCGGCGCTGAAAGATGCGCTGGCGCAGGCCAAAGGCTGGAGTGTGGCGCAGCTTGCCCGGACCTATGCCGCGCTTGCGCCCTCGCGCCATTACGGACTGGACCTGTTGCCTGCCTTGCAGCACTTGCAACCTGATGCGCTTGAACCTGTTCCACAAGCGCATCTGAAAGGAGCGCGGCCGACCTTCCACTACCGACTGGCCGAAGCGCGCCTCGACGAGGCGGACTGGAGTATTGCCTATGAATGGAACCGCTGGTGCCTGATCGAAGCGGTTGCGGCCGATGCGTCCACCCTCGAAGACCTTGCACAACGATGGCAGGACCATCGCGCCGGATTGTTGCCACGCGGCAGCGATTGGGCAGCACGGGTCGAAACCTTACTCTGCGGGGCCAATTTGCTGTCGCATTTCGGCGCTGGCACTGGCCAGCAGGGCTGATACCAGCTAGGTATCGAACAGATAACTGCCTGATCGTAGCGAGGATGTCTTGGACACCAGTTTCGCCTCTGTGTTTTATGAAATAGCACTTCTGGTGCTGCTGGCCGCAGGTGTGGGGTTCATTGGCTTGTTGCTGCGCCAACCGCTTGTTGTGGCATTCATTGCGGTGGGTGTGCTGGCAGGGCCGGATGCGCTGGGGTTAGTTTCGTCGACCGAATTCATCGAAACCCTCAGCCAGATCTCAATCGCGGTGCTGTTGTTTCTGGTCGGGTTGAAGCTGGATGTCAGCCTAGTGCGCAATCTGGGCAAGGTGGCAGTGGCTACGGGGCTGGGTCAGGTCACTTTCACGGCGTTTTTCGGCTTTCTGATCTGTCTGGCCCTTGGTCTTGATCCGGTCACATCGCTGTATATCGCCATCGCGCTGACGTTTTCATCCACAATCATCATCGTCAAACTGTTGTCCGACAAGCAGGAAATCGGCGCGCTGCATGGCAAGATCGCGCTGGGTTTCCTGATTGTGCAGGATATTTTCGTGGTGCTGGCCATGGTCACGCTGTCGGCCATCGGGGTGGGCATGGGCGACGATGCGGACGGGCTGTGGGATGTCGCGCAGGTCTTTATCGGTGGCGCAGTCATGGTTGGCGCGGTGGTTGTGTTCATCCGCTATGTCGCAAACCCGCTGCTATCACAGATCGCGCGCTCTCCCGAATTGATGGTGATTTTCGCCGTGGGTTGGGCCGCCAGCCTTGCGGCCTTGGGCGATGCGTTGGGTTTTGGCAAGGAATTGGGCGGGCTGCTGGCCGGTGTTTCGCTGGCCTCGACCGAATACCGCGAAGCGATTTCGTCGCGCCTTGCATCCTTGCGCGATTTCCTTTTGTTGTTCTTTTTCATCAATCTTGGCGCATCGCTGCAACTGTCCACATTGGGCGACCAGATCGGCCCTGCGATTGTGCTGTCGCTGTTCGTGCTGATCGGCAACCCGCTGATCGTGTTGGCGATCATGGGCTATATGGGCTACCGCAAGCGCACTGGCTTTCTGGCTGGTCTGACGGTAGCGCAGATATCCGAATTCTCGCTGATCTTCATGGCGATGGGCATCACCATTGGCCATGTGGGCGGCGAGGCGATGGGGCTGGTCACGCTGGTGGGCCTCGTGACGATTGCGCTGTCGGTCTATATGATCACATGGTCGCACAAGCTGTTCGCGATTTGCGAGCCGTTCCTAGGCATATTCGAGCGCTCTCGCCCGCACCGCGAACAGGATGACACACAGAGTGTGGATGATGCGCGCAATGTGGATTTTGTGATCTTCGGGCTGGGGCGCTACGGGTGCCGGATCGGCAGCCGACTACATGACAAGGGCTACCGCGTGCTGGGCATAGATTTCGACCCCGAAGCGCTGGCAAACTGGCGGCGCATGGGGCTGGAAGCCAGCTATGGCGATGCGACAGACCCTGAATTTGTGGTGCATATGGACCTGACAGGCGTTCAGGCGGTCGTGTCAGCCGTGCCACGTGACAGAGGGGCCTTGACCGAAGCTGACCCGCAACTTGCGCTGCTGCACGGCCTGAAATCGGCCAATTACAAGGGCAAGGTGTTCCTGTCCGTCCAGCAAATGGCCGATGCAGAGGATCTTCTGGGCAAGGGGGCGAGTGTGGTGCTCAAGCCTTTCGACGATGCCGCCGATTACGCTGTGCGCCAATTGACAGAGCAGGCAGAAGGTCAGGGTTGACCGCAATTACCGCTGTATCCCCTGCCACACGCCAAAAATGTAACGCGCCGTCATCAGGTCCAGATGCGCGCCGCCGCCATTCTTGCAAAGTGTGATCGCGTTCATGTCCGGGCGGGTAAAGCCACCCGCTGCAATGTCGTAGAAATCTGCCAGAATATCATCGCGGGTGATGACCCCGCGTGACAGCGGGTCTTTCATCTCGCCGATATGGTCCAGCACGGTCCGGCGGTTGTCTACGAACAGCGCCGCACGTTGCAGGGCCAGATCATCCACCTCGCGCATGTCGGGGCGAAAAGCGCCGATCAGGTCCAGATGCTGGCCCGGTCGCAGCCAGTCGCCTAGTATCAGCGGTGCACGGCTCATGGTGGTGGTGCAAATGATATCCGCCCCTTCGACCGCGCGCTGCAAATCTGCCTCGGGCTGCACGCCGTGCAGGTCGCGGGCGAATTGCGCGGCACTCTCATAACGGCGGCTCCAGACGGTGAATTGCGCATCGGGAAACAGGGCGCGGTAGGCATCCACCATGCTGCGCGCCACTGTGCCCGCACCGACGAGGGTTATCTTGCGACTGTCTGGACGCGCCAACAAACTGGCGGCAAACAGGCTGTCGCCTGCGGTTTTCCATTTCGTGACAAGGTGGAAATCCAGCAACGCCTCCAGCGTGCCATCGCTGTCTGAGTAAAGCGACACACCGCCATTCACCGCCGCCAGCCCCTTGTCGGCATTGCCCGGAAAAATGGTTGCGGTCTTGACCAGCGCGCCCATGCCATCAATCCATGCGGCGCGCGAAAGCAACGTATCATCCCCGCGATACAGGAACGTGTCATCCAACTCTGCCGGGGGGCGGGCATGGCCCTCGTGAAAAGCAGCCAGCAACCCGCGCCAGTCCAGATGCGCATCAATATCGGCGGTGATGATCGGCAGGTTCATGCAGAAAGCGCCTGCGCGTGAAAGGCGACATGATCGGCCATGAAACTGGCGATGAAGAAATAGCTGTGATCATAGCCCGCCTGCATACGAAACACGCCGGGCTGGCGGCGCGCGGCCATCGCTTCGGCCAGTGCTTCGGGGCGCAGAAGGTCCAGAAACTGGTCTTTGCTGCCCTGATCTATCAGCAATTCGCTGCGCAAGCCCGTTTCGCGCATCAGCAATGTGGCATCATGCGCAGCCCAAAGGCTTTCATCCGTGCCCAGATAGGCCGTAAACTGCTTGCGGCCCCAATCGCTGGCAGTGGGGTTGGCAATGGGCGCAAAGGCCGAGACAGAGGCGAAGCGGTCCGGCAGACGCATCGCCAGTGTCAGCGCGCCATGCCCGCCCATCGAATGGCCGGTAACGGCCTGACGGTCATCCTCCAGCGCGAAATTGGCCATCAGCACGCGGGGCAATTCCTCAGAAATGTAATCCCACATCTGGAAGTGCGCCGCCCACGGTTCTTGCGTTGCATTGACATAAAAGCCTGCCCCCTGCCCCAGATCATAGGCCGCATCATCCGCTACCCCTTCGCCGCGCGGCGAGGTGTCGGGAAACACCACTGCCAGCCCATGCCGCGCCGCATGTTCCTGCATATGCGCCTTGGTCATGGCGTTT
>SLAT01000348.1 GCA_007126715.1 Roseinatronobacter sp. | reverse complement strand
CATGGCAGCAGTACAGACCTGCACATTGCCCGCCCCCAGCGTCAGAAATTCTGCCGCATCGCGCCATGTCGTGACACCACCTATCCCGCTGATCGGCAAATCCGCCGTATCGGGAGAGCGGGCAATCTCTGACACCATGTTCAACGCGATAGGTTTGACCGCCGGACCACAATACCCGCCATGTGCGCCCTTGCCATCGATCATTGGTTCGGGGCTGAACGTGTCCAGATTCACGCTGGTGATTGAGTTGATCGTATTGATCAGGCTGACCGCATCGGCCCCACCGCGCTTTGCAGCCTCTGCTGGCTTGCGGATATCGGCAATGTTGGGCGTCAGTTTCACGATGCAGGGCATGCGCGAGTGCTGCTTCACCCAGCGGGTGACCATCTCGATATATTCGGGCACCTGCCCCACAGCCGCCCCCATGCCGCGTTCGGACATGCCGTGCGGGCAGCCGAAATTCAGCTCTACCCCGTCGGCCTCTGTATCCTCGACATGTTTCAGGATCGCTTTCCACGACTCCTCGTCACATGGCACCATGAGCGAGACAACCATCGCGCGGTCGGGCCAGTCGCGCTTGACCTGCTTGATCTCGCGCAGGTTCACCTCAAGCGGACGGTCGGTGATCAACTCGATATTGTTCAGCCCCAACAAGCGGCGGTCAGCACCCCAGATCGCGCCATATCGCGGGCCGTTGACGTTAACGATGGGCGGCCCTTCAGAGCCAAGCGTCTTCCACACAACCCCACCCCAGCCCGCCTTGAAGGCGCGCACGACATTGTATTCCTTGTCAGTCGGCGGGGCCGAGGCCAGCCAATACGGGTTGGGTGACTTGATACCGATGAAATTCGTGGTCAGGTTTGCCATATCAAAAACTCCTATGGGTGCGGTATCTTACGCGCCGCTTTTCATCAGGCTTGCATGAATGCTTTCGGCCGCATCGCGCCCCTGCGCCACCGCCGTGACAGTCAGATCCTCACCGCCGCCCGTGCAATCGCCCCCGGCCCAGACGCCGGAAACCGATGTGCGGCCATCAGGTTCTACCTTGATCTTGCGTCCACCCAGCGCCAAGCTGTCAGGCGCACCAACCAGCGTTTGCCCGATCGCCTTGAATACCTGATCGGCCTTCAAGCGGAATGTCTCGCCCGTGGGCTCCATGCCTGTCTCTCCGGCATGCGTATAGGCAAACTCCACCTCGCGCACCGCGCCATTCGCGTGAATGGCAATCGGCATGGCATTGGTGATGATCTTGACGCCCTCATTGGCGGCATGATTAAGCTCGTAATCCGACGCGCTCATGGCGTCACGCCCGCGCCGGTAAACCATGCTGACATGCTCGGCCCCCAGCAGGCGCGACTGAACCGCGGCATCGACCGCGGTCATGCCCCCGCCGATAACCACGACATGCCGACCTACCGGAAGCGTAGACAGATCATCCGTCTGGCGCAATTCGGCGATGAAATCGACCGCATCACGCGCGCCCAATGCCCCCTCGCCCTCAAGCCCAAGGGCATTGACACCCGCAAGTCCGATGCCAAGGAATACCGCGTCAAACTCTGCTTGCAGATCGGCCAAGGTGCCATCGGTCCCTAGGGTCCAGCCTTGTCGCAAGGTTATTCCGCCGATCTGCATCAGCCAATCAACCTCGGCCTGCGCAAAACCATGTGCAGCTTTATAGGCCGCAATCCCATATTCATTCAGACCGCCGGGTTTCTCGCGCCGGTCAAGGATGGTGACGTCATGCCCGTGCATTGCAAGCCTGTGCGCACAGGCCAGACCGGCTGGCCCAGCCCCCACAACCGCCACCCGCTTGCCTGTCGGCTCTGCACGCATATAGGGATGAGCGTTTTTATTGATCAGCGTCTCGGTCGCGTAGCGCTGCAATCGGCCAATCTCGACCGGTTTGCCCTCTGCTGCTTCGCGCACGCAGGCACCCTCACACAGCGTCTCTGTCGGGCAAACGCGCGCGCACATGCCACCCAAGATGTTCTGATCGAAGATCGTGCGCGCTGCCGCTTCGGGCTGGCCGGCCTGTATCTGGCGGATGAAAAGCGGGATATCAATCTCTGTCGGACATGCTGTAATGCAGGGCGCATCATGGCAGAAATAGCACCGATCCGCCGCGACCATCGCTTCATGTGGGTCATAGTCGGGATACAGATCGTCAAAATGTTCGGCATACACGTCCGGGTTCAGGCGTGCGGGCACAATTCCGGGGGTCGTCAGGCTGTTGGACATCTGGCTGGCCTTTTGTTGACTGGCTCTTGTGTCGAAGATCAAAACACGGATCAAAAATTTTATCAATTAGTAAAATTTTTACAAATCGCCTAAATTTCCATCACTCTGGCGCAGCACATTTCTGTAGCAGGCAAACACCTTGCGTATTGTGCGCCGAGCGGTCTTGATCAGGCAAAGCCAAAGCCACACTGGCCCCTATTGCGCCGCAACCGGTCTTGTCGCGGCAGTTTCGGCGGGTGGACGAGGCGTCAGCTCCAGCGGAAAGCTGACCCTGAACGCAGCACCGCCCTGCCCCGGAACATAGCTGATATCCCCGCCCAGATTGTGCATGATTTCGCGGCAGATCGCCAAACCAAGCCCCGCCCCGCCAGCTTGCATCGAATCTGTCAGGCGAGAGAATTTCTCAAAAATCAGCGCCTGCTTGTCTCGGGGAATGCCGGAACCGTTGTCGATGAAGTCGACCTCTACCATAGATTTGTTTTGCCGGACCTTGATCTGCACCTGAGGATCAGCGGCATCGCAATACTTGCGCGCATTCGACAGGATATTGATGAAAACCTGCGTCAGGCGTCCGGCATCTGTTATAATCTCAATGGCTTCCGGGTCACGACTGCGCAAAATTCGAAACTTGCGATCTGCCTGCACCGAATTGGTTGCGGTCATCGCCTTGTCGAGCAGTGTTTTCAGGCTGACCGGGGCGATATTCAACTGCACCTGTCCGTGCTCCAGAACCGACAGGTCAAGAAGATCATCCAGCAATCGCGTCAGGCGGATCGACTCGTCATGGATGATTTGGGCGAAATGGTTCCTTTCGTCCGGTGACATGCCGTCATTGTCCATCAGTATTTCTGAAAATGCCCGGATAGAGGTCATGGGTGTGCGCAGTTCATGGCTGATCTGGCTCAGGAAGGCGTCTTTTTGCACTGACAGTTTCTGCAACATCTCATTGGCGTCGCGCAGTTTACGGGCCGTGCGAGAGAGTTCATTCGACTTCGCCTCCAGCTGCGCGGAATATTCCATGATCTGTGCCGTCTCTGATGCCACGGCCATCAGATCCTCGACCGATACGACTGCTGTTCCCACCGTCTGGGCCAGCATCGCATGAGCCGTCGCAGAACCGACAGAGCCAGAGAGTTTCAGTTCCAGTGCCTCAAGAAATTCTGGCGTGATATCGGGCAGGTATCCTTGTTTACCCTGCAATTCCGCCTGAGCACTGAAAAACGCCTGCCCTTCGGTTGCGCCGAGAATTCGCTGGGTCATGGGCAATAGGTCTTCGGCTTCGGCCACCGGTCTGGTCCAGCTGCGCGCGGGGCCTGGCCGATCAAAGATATTGACGAACAGTGCACCTTGCACCCGCTCGATCGGGCTTGGAAAGCTGAGAAAAGACCCAATGCAGAAGGCAAGCGCATTCAATGCAAGCGACCAGAACAATGCGTGCAGCAGCGGGTCAAGCGTGCTTAGGCCGAACAAGCTGTAGGGGCGCAGCCATGACAGGCCCATCGGCCCTTGTTCCATGACTTGCGCTGACAAGAAAATATCGGGGCCAAAACTTGGCAGGAACAATGTGTAGAACCACAGCAATGTTCCAACGATCAACCCCAGAGCAGCGCCGGTCCGACTTGCCCCGCGCCAGAACAAGGCCCCCAGAAGCGCGGGCATGGTTTGTGCAACCCCCACGAAGGCAATCAGCCCGATCGCGGCCAGTGCGGCCGAACCGCCTGATACGACATAGTAGATATACCCGAACCCCAGTACGAGGGTGATCGACAATCGCCGCACGCTAAGCACTAGCAAACGCATATCACCCGTGTCCAGGTTCTGCGCCGAGCGTACCTTCAACCAAAGCGGAACAACAATATGGTTCGATACCATCGTGGCCAGTGCAAGCGAGGCCACGATGACCATTGAAGTGGCTGCCGAAAACCCGCCCAGAAAGGACAACAGTGCCAGCCCGTCCTGCCCGAGATACAGCGGTAGGGTCAGAACAAACATGTCAGGGTTTGTGCCCGGCGGCATGACTTCCAACCCAACGACCGCGATAGGCAGCACAAACAGACTGATGAGGAACAGATAGAGCGGGAAAGCCCAACTTGCCGTCACCAGATGCTGGTCATTGGTGTTCTCGACCACCATAACCTGAAACATGCGCGGCAGGCAGATGATTGCAATAGCCGACAACAGGATCAGTCCTGTCCATCGCCCCGGCTGGATTTGCCATTCCGGCAGGGCTTGGGCATCAATCCTTGCAAGAATATCCGCGGGGCCAGAGGCGACGAACCAGACCGCAAAAATGCCCACCGCAATAAGCGCCAGCAGTTTGACCACTGCCTCGACCGCGATGGCGGTGACAACGCCGGGATGCTGTTCATTTGCATCCAGATTGCGTGTGCCGAATGCGATCGTGAAAAGCGCAAGCCCGCCTGCCACCCAAAGCGCGATCAGGTTGCGATCCGTAGCCAGACCAGAGCCGACCTGGTCGGTCGCAAAGACCGTGAAAGATTGAGAAATAGATTGCAGCTGCAAGGCGATATAAGGCGTGCCAGCAGAAACACACAGAAGCGTGACGATCACCCCCAGCAGATTGGATTTGCCATAACGCGCCGAGATCATATCCGCGATAGATGTCACGCGGTTTTCACGGCCGATGCGCACCAGTTTGCGCAAGATGACCCACCAGCCGACGAAAACAAGCGTCGGACCAAGATAGATGGTCATGAACTCCAGACCAGAGCGCGCCGCATACCCAACCGCGCCATAAAAAGTCCAAGCCGTACAATAGACAGACAATGACAGCGTGTAGACCATAGGCGAGCGCAACCAGCGCGCATGCCCTTCTGCGGCACGACGTTCTGCCGCAGATGCGACCACAAAGAGCAAGATCACATAAGCCAGACAGGTCAGCACCAGCAGGTTAAAGGACATGCGTCTAGTCTTTCTTGTCAGGGTCTGGGCGAGCAACCTCTTTTTGCAGCAGTCCTTTTTTTGGGGGATCCAACGTCCGGCGCAACCCCAGCGACATGAAAAACGCAGCCAGAATCAGCGCGATCCAGACCAGAAACAGATAAACACTTTCGGCGGCTGTCGGGGGCGCTTGGTTGCTGTGATCGTGGCGCATCAGCGGCAATAACAGCAAAACAAGTCCCAAGATGGGCAAGAACCGCGCGGCATCCATAAGCCGGCGGATCCGATAGCTGTCACGAGCAAGAAACTGGGCGCTGTGCGGGGGCTTCATGATACTGTCAACTCCCTCACAGCTTCCAGCACATCGGCATTTGCAAACGGCTTGGTCATGAAACGCGTCACCCCCAGCCGTTCGGCTTCGCACCGGTCTGCGGCATGGCCCTTGGCGGTCAGCATAAGGACCGGCAAATTCCGCGTGCCATCCTGAGCGCGCAGCGATTGCAGGATGTCAAACCCGCTAATACCCGGCAACATCAGATCCAGTATCAACAAATCTGGCGGGTCGCTACAAAGCGCCGCCAGTGCCGAATTACCATCGGCAGAGACATCAACCTGCCAACCATTGCGGGTCAGGATGAAGCGCAAGGCCTCTGATATGTTTGGTTCGTCCTCGATTACCAACACTCGCTTTACCATCACAAGGTTCCTCCCTCCCTTGCGGGGATCAGGGCATTGTTGCGTATGCGCCCTGATCACCTATGCAAGTCGGCCGCGTCCTCCCGCCGCCCTGCAAATTCATTCTTCCAGCATTGCTCCCTCGTGTCAAAGCGCGTCAGCAGACTGGGTTGCTGACATAAGTATCGATGGCTCTCGCCGGGCCGCGCAATCCGTTTGGGCGCATGTCCGACAACTTGCGCCAACCACGACCGGCCCGCCGGGGTCAGATGCATTGGGACTGTCGGCGGGAATGATCAACATGCTGGCCTGCAAAACTGTCGGCTTGTCAAACCCCAGTGCAACTTCGGTCGCCGCATAGGTATAGCTTTGAAATGACCGGCCCAGCCGGCCTGCTGTTACCAGACGTTGGCGTATGGGCTGATGCGGGCGCTGAAGCGCCTGATAAAGCGGCCAAAGCGGGCAACCGCCGCCGAACCGGGGCAGTGCGAACCCTTCAACCCCGCGTCGGAACATCAAAGTGCCGGAATTGTCGCAAATCACCAGCCCCGGAGCCGGCAGCCCAAGATCAGCAGATGCCTTGGGCGGCAGCATGGCAAGACGGCGCAACACCTGATCAAAACGCACATTGAACTGTCGTGCAAAGGTGTCCGGCGCGAACCCATGCGCAGAGAGGGCAGCAAGGAGTTTGTCCAACGGCAAAGCCCGGGCGTCCGCCTGAAACCGCCGGATCCACTGCCGCGCCAATGCCCGAGACGCATCGGAAGACAGTTCGACCTGCCCTTGCACCATAGCCTGAATATCTGTGTCACCATGCTCAAGCTGCGGCAGATGAAAATTGCGCGACGCCAGCCACGCCTCGACTTCTTCCTGCGGGGCGGCAAGGCCCGTCTCTTCTGTCTTGCCCGCGTCCAGATAATTGACCAGAGCAACCGCCCCTTCGGCCAAACGCGCGCTGTCTTGCAATATGTTCTGGTGAAAGCGCGTCTGCCAATCAGGCTCTATCTCGCCCGAATCGTTTAGAATGCTTGCCGTTGACTGAACAGAAGTCACAGCCGAGATTATTTCGTGCAGCGCCTCGCCCAGATAGGGATCGTGGGTCATGCGGTCATTCAACTGCTCGACCACGCGCTCCAATCGTTCGACGCGTGCTTGCGTTTCCGCCAGAACTTTGGACCAGCCAGGGAACCGGCCGGTAAATTCATCGATCCGCTCCAACTCGGCCAGTTCCGCGTCGCAGCGCAGCGCTGCGGCACGTGCACCCTCGACAAGGCGCGCGTCGGTATCTTCGACCAAAGCATCGGACGACACACCCAAAGCCTGCGCAAGCGCACTCAGCAAATCCGGCCCGACCTTGCGGCGGTTATGTTCGATCAGGTTCAGATAGGACGGGGACACCCCAACGACCCGCGCCAGTTCAGCCTGACGCAACCCGCGCAGATTGCGGCGGGCGCGAATTCGTGTTCCTGTCAAGGCCGTGCGTGCCATAAGGTCGCCCCCTTCCTCGCCAATTTACAAAAACTTACAACATAAGGAAGCCCCATTTTCTCGGATTGACTCCATCGCGTTCCGCGATCACGAAAAAGGCGGCTTCACAGGGGGAATGGCGTCAAGTATAAGGCCCCGACTTGCGCGGCGTGATAGCGCCCGTGCACCTGAAAGCCCAACAGTTGAGGATTCCGATGACGCAAAGCCGCAATGAAGCCGATGTTGCCTTTATCAAAGCACTTGCGGAACTTCTCAATGACAACGAGTTGTCCGAACTAAGCGTGAAGCGCGACTATGGCGAGAATGACAGCCTGAATGTCAAGGTTTCCAAACTTTCTGCGCAACCTGTCCAGATGCAATATGCTGCGCCACAAGCGATGGCGCCACAAGCCGCGGCATCTTCGCCAAACAGTCCATCCGCACCAAAATCCGAGACACCCGCCGACCCGGCCCAGCACCCGGGTGCAGTGACCTCGCCCATGGTTGGTACCGCCTATCTTGCGGCGGAACCCGGGGCCGCAAACTTTGTGAGCATCGGCGCACAAGTGGCAGAAGGTGATACGCTGATGATCATTGAAGCCATGAAAACCATGAACCACATCCCGGCACCGCGCGCAGGCACCGTCAAACGCATCCTGATCAGCGATGGCAGCCCCGTGGAATTCGGCGCGCCTTTGATGATTATCGAATAAGGCACGGATGATGTTAAGCAAGATCCTGATCGCCAATCGTGGAGAAATTGCGCTGCGGGTTATCCGTGCCTGTCGTGAAATGGGAATAGCATCGGTCGCCGTCCACTCTACAGCCGATTCCGACGCGATGCATGTGCGCATGGCCGATGAGGCCATTTGCATAGGCCCTCCCGCGTCAAGTCAAAGCTATCTGCATATCCCCTCCATCATCTCTGCCTGCGAGATTTCGGGCGCAGATGCCATCCACCCCGGTTACGGCTTTCTGTCTGAAAACGCCGCTTTTGTGCAGGTGGTCGAGGATCACGGGATTACATTCATCGGTCCCTCTGCCGAACATATCCGCATGATGGGCGACAAGATCACCGCCAAGGAAACGATGAAGGCGCTGGGCGTGCCTTGTGTTCCCGGCTCTGATGGTGGGGTCCCGGACTACGAGACGGCCAAAACCGTGGCCGAGCAGATTGGCTATCCGGTCATTATCAAGGCAACCGCCGGCGGTGGTGGGCGCGGCATGAAACTGGCGCGCAGCGCGGCCGAGCTGGAAAATGCATTCCGCACTGCCCGCTCTGAAGGCAAGGCTGCGTTCGGCAATGACGAAGTCTATCTGGAGAAATATCTGGATACGCCCCGCCATATCGAGATTCAGGTCTTTGGCGATGGAAAAGGCAACGCCGTGCATCTGGGAGAGCGCGACTGTTCGCTACAGCGCCGCCATCAGAAAGTTCTGGAAGAAGCCCCCGGCCCCGCAATTGATGCCGAAACGCGTGCGCGCATTGGCAAGACCTGCGCGGAAGCTGTCGCCAGAATTGGATATCGGGGCGCGGGCACGATTGAGTTCCTGTACGAGAATGGCGAGTTTTATTTCATTGAGATGAACACGCGCCTGCAAGTCGAACATCCTGTGACCGAAGCGATCTTTGGCGTCGATCTGGTACGCGAACAAATCCGTGTTGCTGCGGATTTGCCACTATCCTTCGAGCAAGACGACTTACAGGTGAACGGTCACGCCATCGAGGTGCGCATCAATGCCGAAAAGTTGCCCAACTTCACCCCCTGCCCTGGTCGTGTAGCAACATATCATGCGCCCGGCGGCTTGGGCGTTCGGATGGATTCAGCACTTTATTCCGGCTACACGATCCCACCTTATTACGACAGCCTGATTGCGAAACTGATCGTACATGGCCGGGACCGGCCCGAGGCATTGGCGCGTCTGAACCGGGCCTTGGGCGAATTGATCATTGATGGCGTGGACTCCTCGATCCCGCTATTTCGCGCATTGCTGGCTGAACCTGACGTACAAAGCGGCACTTACGATATTCACTGGTTGGAAACTTTCTTATCCCAGCCGGTTGAGCCGTGATCAGCCGGCCAAGCAAATAGCTGGCCCCTGTTCATCACATACGGCTCAGGAATGCGCCTGCGCCCAGCGAAGCAGGAGTTCCTGTTTCATCTGACGGGCTTGCTGCGCCCAAGCGGCAGTGCCCTCTGGCCGGTCGACCTGTCCGCCAGCGACGCGCGCACGCCGTGCAAGATCGGCCGAACAGATGGCAAAGGCCAGATCCCGCCCGCCCGGTGCACGCAGATACCCCCCCAAGGCCGACACGAAATAGAGCGTGCCTGTCTTGGCGCGGACATCCATATCTGTCCGGGGGCGCAGGTTGCCGTTGCCGTCACGGAACGGGTGTTCGCGCAGGATCGCGCGCAAGGCTCCGTCCTGACCCGAAAGGCGGAACATATTGGCCAGATCGGTCATCGACACACGCGAATCGGCCCCCAGCCCGGAGTGATCGACCATCTGCGTGCTGGACATGCCAAAGCGCACCCGCGCCCAATCCGACATCTGCGCGGCCGACGCCCGCAGGCTGGCGGGCCTGCCATGACGCACAGCGCTGGCAGTCATGCCGATTGCTTCGGCGCTAAGATTGGTCGAAAAACGCAACACATCGCGCAGCATCGCCTGTAACGGCTCTGAGCGGTGCGTGACCAGATCCTGACCCACAGGGGCGCTTCGGGTAATTTCGGGTGCGGGAAGGGCCAGGCCCTGAACCTGCGCAAGGCCGCGAAACACCTCGCCCGCGTAAAGCTCTGGATGGCGCACAGGCAACCAGCGAGAGCCCGTATTCCCCAAAGCGCTGCGCGCAACACTCCACTGGTCCTGCGCCGCCGCCCGCCGGTAGGTGTATAGGGGGCTGGACCTGTTTGCGACCTGCATTTGCGCCATGCTGACAACCGGGCGGTGACGGTTCGAGCGCGCATCCATCGAAATGGTATAGTCAGAACCAGCGCGCCTCCATTCGAAATGAACGCGGTTATAGTTCAGGTTCAACCCTGATACCGAAGGATTATACCCGGCCTGAACCGACTGGTCATCGGCAATCGCCTCGACAAAAGGCAAGGCGCCCCCCCAGACGAGGAACCTGCCGGTGATCTGACGGACACCGCCGCGCACCAACTCTGCGGCCATTGCCGCCAACATATCGGTGTCCAGCGTCGGATCACCCCCACCTGCCAACACCAGATCACCGCGCAACACACCATCGCTGACAGGACCTGTCGCAACCAGCCGCGTGCGGAACTGATATCCCGCACCCAAGGCCTCCAACGCATAAAGCGCCGTCATGGCCTTTGCGACACTTGCCGGTGGCAGTGCTGTATTCGCACCCTGCCCTTCCAGCAAATTGCCCGACTGTATGTCGATCACGGCAAAGGCCAGTTCCCCGCCAAGTGCCGATCTTGCGACAATCCCTTCCACCGGGGGTGCGGGTTTCAATGTGGGGCGGATCGAACGTTCGGGCGCGTTGGCACACGCGGGCATCGCCATCATTGCAGCGCCACCCATCAGAAGATTCAGGAGTCTGCGCCGTTGCAACATTTTTTGCGGTACCATGTCTGACACTAACCCTGACCTGCATATTCGAGAAAAAGAAGTTCAATCACGCGTTGCACGTTTGATCCTCCCCTGTTGCGTTCACTTAAGAAAATTTTGACTGCTCAAGCAAGCTTTTCGCCCCGGATACGGGTCATATTCCCGTGCTGTCGAAATATTATGTATCTGCGCCCTGCCAAACGCCCTTCGCCCTCAATCCACTTGAAGAGATATCGCGCATCGGACAGGTCAGGAAACACCATGCCGGGGCGCGCGCCACACTAAGATGCGGGGCGGACCGCTCCGGTATCCGGGCGCGCATATATCGCCGCGCGGCAACAGAAGACAGCGCGCGCAATTGCTGACCCGGACGCGCCACCACGGCAATCGGCAGGCTTTCCATGATCAGACGCCAATTGTCCCAGCGGTGAAACCCGGCCAGATTGTCAGCGCCCATGATCCAGACAAAGCGCCGCCCCGGATACAGATGCAGTAGCGCGCGCAGCGTATCCGCAGTGTATCGCGTGCCCAACTGCGCCTCGACCGGGGTTACCTGCACGCGCGGATGTCGCATCAGGCTGCGCGCCTGCATCAGCCGCGCGTCCAGCGGCGCAGGCCCGGACTGTTTGAGGGGATTCTGTGGTGAAACAAGCCACCATATCTGATCCAGTTGCAGGCGGCGCAGGGCGTGCTGCGTGACATGCACATGCCCTTCATGTGCGGGATCGAACGAGCCGCCGAACAGGCCAACAGTCGCACCAGAGGGTGCAAATGGCAGAGCATGGCGGGGAAGAACGGGCATGACGCGCATACCTTGTTTGAAATTTCCTGTCTGCATAGCCAGATACGGAACCAGCGCCGCACTGGCAAGCGCGGCTTTGGCTGTTGTAACGATAAGGAGGATGGTACCGCCTCCCCGGCTTGAACGGGGGACCTCTGGATCCACAATCCAGCGCTCTAACCAACTGAGCTAAGGCGGCACTTGGCGCGATTTAGCCTTCGACGCGGATGAATGCAAGAGGGCGGATGCTTGATTATCGCCTTCCGAAGCCGTATCGCAAATAAAGATCAGTCAGCGGACAAGGAAAACACGGCATGGGCATTAATTCCGAAAGCGATATTTCAGCAAATCTACAGATCGGGCCAACAACTGCGGGCATGGTGCGCATCTATGTCGCGGGTGAAGGCGTCGATCTTCCACTGGATTTCGACCCGGAAGAGGCCGAAGAGATCGCGGATGAGTTGCGCAGCGCGGCTCAGGCAGCGCGCAAGATGGCAGAAAGCGCAAAAGGCAAAAAACGCTAAGGCGAATTTCCGCCGCTCTCGGAATACGTCAAGGCACTGATATAAAACAACATATCTTCGATATCCAATCTTACAGCCGCGAAAAACTGCGCGTAATGGTCAATGTTACATTGCGTCACAATCTGTGAATTGTTCCCGGCAACTGCGCCCCTTACAATCGTTAATACAAAAAAGAAACGGGCAGAGCGGACAGCGCAGATGCAAAACACTATCAGGTCAGACAGACAGGTTATCGGGACGGGCCTCCATAGTGGGATGCCCGCCTGCTTGCGCTTGCGCCCTGCTCCGGCAGATACGGGGCTACAATTTCATCGGGTTGACTGCGCTAAACACGAGCGGGTGATTCAGGTCAGCCCTGAAAACTGGATCGAAGCCAGTTTGTGTACCGTTCTGGAAAATGCTGCTGGCGTGCGCGTCAGCACTGTAGAACATTTACTCGCTGCCCTGCATGGCTGCGGCGTCCATAATGCGATCATCGAGATTGATGGGCCCGAAGTCCCAATTCTGGATGGCAGTTCTTCTCCCTTTGTCCGATTGATCCTTGATGCGGGCATCAAGCCTCTGGATGCGCCCCTGCAAGCACTTCGGGTTCTCAAGCCTGTCAGTGTCGAAAAGGACGGGGCATCTGCACGGCTGCTGCCCTCTGATCGGTTGGAGATTGATTTCAGGATCGAGTTCACCGACCCGGCCATTGGCCGCCAGCACAAGCATTTGAATATGCGCAACGGCACATTCCTGCGCGAACTCAGTGATTGCCGGACGTTCTGCATGCGTCAGGATGTCGAACTCATGCAGCAACACGGGCTGGCCCTTGGCGGCAGCCTCGACAATGCTGTGGTGTTTCATGACGGCGAAGTGCTCAGCCCCGGCGGCCTGAGGCGGCCTGACGAACCTGTGCGCCACAAGATATTGGACGCGATGGGTGATCTTTATGTCGCAGGTTATCCGTTGATCGGGCGGTATGAGGGAGTGCGCGCCGGTCACGCACTTACCGGGCGCGTGTTGCAAGCGCTGTTTTCCAGCCATGAAAACTATGAGTTAATCACCTGCAATAGCAAGATCTGTGGCTCCTTGCCCGGACTGGGCCTGTCAATTGACGAAATGCGCCTGTCCGCTTAGACACATGCTGCGCGGTAAAGCGGTGCTGATCAGAAAAAGGCATTTTGCTCCACCGTTTTTTCTGTGATAACAGAGCGGAAAGTCAGAAACGCGATGGGGTGGCAGGAGATGATTTCGAAGTCT
>SLAT01000264.1 GCA_007126715.1 Roseinatronobacter sp. | reverse complement strand
GTCTCGGTGGGCGACTTGTTCGCGGGTGCGATGATTCCGGGGTTGTTGCTGGTGGCGCTGTATATCCTCTATATCATCTATAAAGCGATTTTCGACCCTGAAAGCTGTCCTGCAACGCCCGTTCCACCAGAAGAAAAGAAGGGTTTGTGGAAAGAGATCGTCTTCGCACTGGTCCCGCCCTTGTTGTTGATCACGGCTGTGCTCGGCTCGATTCTTGGTGGAATTGCGACCCCGACCGAGGCGGCCTCGGTTGGTGCCGTCGGGGCGACCTTGCTGGCGGCGCTGCGCTGGCGCTTGTCTATCGCAGTCTTTACCGAAGTTGCGCGCCGCACTGCGGTCATTACCTCGATGATCTTTATCATCCTGTTCGGCGCATCGGTCTTTGCAATCGTGTTCCGGCAGATGGGCGGCGACAATCTTGTGCGCGAGTTCCTGACCTCGATGCCGGGTGGCGCAATGGGGGCCATGATCGTTGTCATGATGATCATGTTCGTGCTGGGCTTCATCTTGGACACATTCGAGATCATCTTTATCGTCCTGCCCATCACTGCGCCAACATTGCTGTTGCTGGGCGTCGATCCTGTTTGGCTTGGCGTGATGATCGGGGTGAACCTTCAGACATCCTTCCTAACGCCGCCATTCGGCTTCTCTCTGTTTTATCTGCGCGGTGTGGCACCAAATTCTGTCAGTACGGGCATGATCTACAAAGGGGCAATTCCATTTGTCTGCCTGCAAATCGTGGCGATAGCGCTATTGTTCATCTTCCCCGGACTAGTGCTGTGGTTGCCGTCCATTCTGTTTTGATCCTGTGTAAGCACAGGCTTTGTTGAAATCCTGAACCAACTGGTGGACTTTCTGCCCTATCGCAATGGCATCGCCGTCGCGCTTTGCGTCATCGCGCGGGGCAAGTGGTGTGAAGGGTGTCCATCTGCATCACGCGGGCGCCGAAAGGTTGCGGCGTGGGCGTAGGGTGCGGGTCAGGATAAAAAGCATAATCGCGATATTCAGTGCATTCCAAACGATCCCGTTCAGGAATGCCAGTTGATACGACCCGGTCATGTCATGAATCCAACCGGACATCCAACCGCCAAGTGCCATCCCAAGGATTGTCGCCATGATCACAAAGCCCACCCGCGCGCCTGCTTCGCGCGCTGGCATGTATTCGCGCACAATCAGTGCGTAAGCGGGAACTATTCCGCCCTGTGCCAACCCAAACACCAGACTGACAACATAGAGCGATGCAAGCCCCCCCGCTGGCAGATAAAGAAACAGCGCAAGCATCTGAAGCACAGACCCTATGAGCAACGTGAGCACCCCACCCAGCCGGTCAGCGATCAACCCGGATATCAACCGAGAGACTACACCCCCCAACAGCATGAGCGAAAGCATCTCGGCGCCCACGGCTGGGCCAAAGCCCCGATCAACGCAAAGTGCTACGATATGCACCTGTGGCATGGACATTGCTACGCAACAGCCAAGCCCCGCCAAGGCGAGCAGCCACGCCAAAGCGCGAGGGGACAAGCCGCAGGCGGCGCGGTTCGCCAATGAGAAATTTCCAGCGGCGGTCATGCTCAGTTCCGGCACGCGGCGGCGCAACAGCAGTGCCAAAGGGATCAGCAACACGGTCACGATCACTGCCAGCGCAAGACATACAGCGCGCCATCCGCTATCTGACATCACCCCTGCCAGCGCCATCGGCCAGATTGCACCAGAGAGGTAATTACCGCTGGCCGCCACTGCCACAGCGATGCCGCGCCTGCGCTGGAACCAATGCGAGATATCGGCAATCAATGGCCCGAAACTCGCAGCAGACCCCAGCCCGATCACGAAATGCACGATAGATAATATCAGGATGGACGGGCTGGCTGCTGCTGCCAGATATCCTATGCCCGACAGCAGACTCGCGCCGATCAGGGCGGTGGAAATACCAAACCGGTCGACCGCGCGGCCAATAAGCAGGTTGCCCAGCCCAAAGCCCAGCATGGTCAAAGTATAGGGCAATGACGAATCCGCACGTGACACGCCGAATTCCGCTTGCACAGCAGGCATGATAACGATGATCGACCACATGCCGACATTGCCGATGGTTGCAATCGCCAGCGTCACAGCCAGCCGCGCCCATGAATAGCGGCTATCAAAAACCAATTGCTCTGACATGCATAGACCCCAACAGGCTGATTGCAAAAACAGGGGTCAGACGCAGAGTTCCGCGCAAAGCCTGTCATTTGGTAACAAGTTCACCAATTTATCCGATTGATCAAGTATTTCGTATTCCGACCTCGGCTGTAGATCACGCAGCATATGCGCCTTAAACAAGGGGTTGAGTGGCAGGGGGCAAGCCGCTACTTGTCAGCAGACACCCGTAGAAAAGCCATCCATACCGGTAAGCGATGGCACTTCTTTTTCAGTGAACAACTCTCAGGAAGCACAATGACGGCCGAGACCGACGCGCGCATCGCACATCTTCTTCATCACCGCAAAGCGGGCCTTGCATTGGGAGAGCCCGTGGTGCCCCCGATTTCGGTCGCGACCACTTTTCACCTGCCGCAAACCCAAGGGGCCGTGCATTCCTATGGGCGTGCAGGCCAGCCTACCTGGGACGCTGTAGAGGCACAGCTTGCAATTCTGGAGGATGCCGAAGTGGTCGCATTCCCGTCGGGAATGGCTGCGATCACGGCGGCGCTTATCTGCTGCCTCAAGGCTGGGGCGCGCGTGATGATCCCTTCGGATGGCTATTATGTAACCCGCCTGCTGGGCCGCGATATGTTGCAGGTGTACGGGGTGGATGTCGTGCCAGTGCCGACCCTTGAGATGGAAGCCGCCGATTTCGCGGGGTTCGATGTCATCTATATCGAAACCCCATCAAACCCCGGCCTCGACACGATCGACATCGCAAACATCGCGACACGCGCCCATGCTGCGGGCGCGCGGGTCATCGTTGACAACACCACCATGACCCCACTTCTTCAGCGTCCGTTGGACCTTGGCGCCGATCTGGTTGTGGCCGCTGATACCAAGGCCCCTGCGGGTCATTCCGATGCGCTTTTCGGGCATGTCGCGGGTCGGGATGCGGCGCTTATGGCGCGTGTGGCGGACTGGCGGCGGCAATCGGGATCAGTTCCCGGACCGTTTGAGGCCTATCTGGTCCATCGTGGACTTGAGACGCTGGAGGTCCGCCTAAGCCGGATGTGCGCTTCGGCAGAAGTTATAGCCGAACGACTGGCGCAGCATCCTGATGTGCGCGGCGTGCGGTATCCGGGGTTGCCGGGTGATCGTTCGCACAAGGCAGTGGGTGGTCAAATGACCAATGGCGGCTTCCTGATCGGCTTTGATTTGGCCGATGCTGCGACGGCAGAAGCCTTCCTCGCGCGCTGCCCGCTGATCGAACAGGCCACCAGCTTCGGCGGAGTCCACACCGCCGGCGAACGCCGTGCGCGTTGGGGCGATGATGTGGCAGACGGTTTCATCCGCCTGTCAGTAGGGGTCGAACCGGTCGAGGCGTTGTGGCAGTCAATCGAAGCGGCGCTTGGATCGTAGGGCAAAAAGACAACGACCAGAAAGGTGAAAGTCGATCCCGGCACAGTGCCGATGCTTGGGCAGTCGCGAAGTATTTGTCTGGCTTCCTGTCGATGGTGACCGCCAGACTGACCCGCCAAGCTGAGGTTTTGGTGTCGCAACCTTGGGGCGGATCGGCTAGAATGATTGTCTTGTATGAGGAGATCACGATGGAAATC
>SLAT01000244.1 GCA_007126715.1 Roseinatronobacter sp. | reverse complement strand
GCGCTACAGATTGAATCTTGGATCGCCGCCCAGCGGCCCGACGCTGCGCGGCGTTGCACCCGGTCCCACCGTCCGCAAAGCCCTCAAAGCTGACGCTGGATGTTTCGGGTCAGGTCGCGAACACTGGTTCCCGAACCGACCTTGGGCCTGTCTATACGATATCTGTGCCAAACTTCCTGCATCAGCCCTTGCGCCGGGACAGCCCTCGATTATAACGCGCACAATTTGCGCCCCAGCCCTTCCGGCACTGGGGGGTATGCGCGCGCAGGTCAGTCAGGGGTCCGTCATGCCAAAAAGAACCGACATCCAATCCATCATGATCATTGGCGCAGGGCCGATTGTGATCGGGCAAGCCTGCGAATTCGACTATTCAGGCGCACAGGCCTGCAAGGCGTTGCGCGAAGAAGGGTATCGGGTGATTCTGGTCAACTCGAACCCGGCCACGATCATGACTGATCCTGGCCTTGCCGATGCAACCTATATCGAACCCATCACCCCAGAGATTGTCGCCAAGATCATCGAAAAGGAACGCCCCGACGCGCTGTTGCCCACGATGGGCGGGCAAACGGGGCTGAACACCTCGCTGGCACTGGCCGATATGGGCGTGCTGGACAAATTCGGGGTCGAGTTGATTGGTGCGAATCGTCAGGCCATCGAAATGGCCGAAGACCGCAAACTGTTCCGCGAGGCGATGGACCGGATTGGTCTGGAAAACCCCAAGGCCACGATCATCGCGGCCCCCAAGCTGGGCAGCGGCAAATATGACATCAATGCCGGTGTTGCCGCCGCGATTGAAGCGATTGAATATGTGGGCCTTCCCGCGATCATCCGACCCGCCTTTACCCTTGGCGGCACAGGCGGCGGCGTTGCCTATAACCGCGATGATTATGAACGCATCTGCCGTTCTGGCCTTGATGCGTCACCAGTTGCGCAAATTCTGGTCGATGAATCGCTGCTGGGCTGGAAAGAGTTCGAGATGGAAGTCGTGCGCGACCGCGCCGACAATGCGATTATCGTCTGCGCCATTGAGAATGTCGATCCGATGGGTGTGCATACGGGTGATTCGATCACCGTGGCGCCAGCGCTGACGCTGACCGACAAGGAATACCAGATCATGCGCAACGGCTCTATCGCCGTGCTGCGCGAGATTGGCGTCGAAACCGGCGGATCGAACGTGCAATGGGCGATCAACCCTGCCGACGGGCGCATGGTGGTGATCGAGATGAACCCCCGCGTGTCGCGCTCTTCCGCGCTGGCCTCCAAGGCGACTGGCTTTCCGATTGCGAAAATCGCGGCCAAGCTGGCAGTCGGCTACACGTTGGACGAGTTGGACAATGACATCACCAAGGTGACACCCGCCTCGTTCGAGCCGACGATTGATTACGTCGTCACCAAGATCCCGCGTTTCGCGTTTGAAAAATTCCCCGGATCAAAGCCAGAGCTGACAACGGCCATGAAATCGGTTGGCGAGGCTATGGCGATTGGTCGGACCTTTCACGAATCGATGCAAAAGGCGCTGGCCAGCATGGAAACCGGCCTGTCCGGTTTTGACGAAATCGCCATTCCCGGTGCGCCGGACCGTGCCGCAATCATCAAGGCGATTTCCGCGCAAACCCCTGACCGTATCCGCCTGATCGCGCAGGCCATGCGCGAGGGGCTGTCCAATGATGACATTCAGGCCGCCACGGCCTTTGACCCTTGGTTTCTGGACCGTATCCGCGAAATCATGGATACCGAGGCCGAGATCCAGCGCGATGGCCTGCCTGTTACCGCCGAAGGTCTGCGCAATCTCAAGATGCTGGGCTTCACCGATGCGCGGCTTGCGGCCCTGACAGGGCGTGACGAAGGCCAGGTCCGCCGCGCGCGGCGCAATCTGGGCGTGAATGCCGTATTCAAGCGCATCGACACCTGTGCGGCCGAATTCGAGGCGCAGACCCCCTATATGTATTCCACCTATGAATCACCCGTTATGGGCGATGTGGAATGCGAAGCACGCCCGTCTGATCGCAAGAAAGTCGTCATTCTGGGGGGCGGTCCAAACCGGATCGGGCAAGGAATCGAGTTTGACTATTGCTGCTGCCATGCCTGTTTCGCGCTGACCGATGTCGGCTATGAGACGATCATGATCAACTGCAACCCCGAGACGGTTTCCACCGATTACGACACCTCGGACCGCCTGTATTTTGAACCGCTGACACTGGAACATGTGCTGGAAATCCTGCGCGTGGAGCAAGAGAATGGCACCCTGCATGGGGTGATCGTGCAATTCGGCGGGCAGACCCCGCTGAAACTTGCCAATGCGCTTCAGGACGAGGGCATCCCGATCCTTGGCACCAGCCCGGATGCGATTGATCTGGCCGAGGACCGCGAGCGCTTTCAGGCCCTGCTGAATGATCTGGGGCTGCGCCAGCCGGTCAACGGGATTGCATCGAGCCGCGATCAGGCTTTTGAAATCGCAAAAAAGGTTGGCTATCCGCTGGTGATCCGACCCTCCTACGTGCTGGGCGGGCGCGCGATGGAAATCGTGCAGGATGATGCGCATCTGGAACGCTATATCCGCGAAGCTGTGGTCGTATCCGGCAAGAACCCTGTGCTTCTGGACAGCTATCTTATCGGCGCGGTCGAGGTCGATGTCGATGCGCTGTGTGACGGCGAAGCGGTCCATGTCGCAGGCATCATGCAGCATATCGAGGAAGCGGGCGTGCATTCGGGTGACAGCGCCTGTTCGCTGCCGCCCTATTCACTAAGCCCCGAGATTATTGCCGAATTGCGCGTGCAGACCGAAGCAATGGCGCGCGGGCTGAATGTTGTCGGGCTGATGAATGTGCAATTCGCCATCAAGGACGGCGATATATATGTGCTGGAAGTGAACCCGCGCGCCTCGCGCACGGTGCCTTTCGTGGCCAAGGCGACAGATAGCGCCATCGCGTCGATTGCGGCAAGGCTGATGGCGGGCGAGAAACTGTCGAACTTCCCGCTGCGCGCACCGATCACCGCCAATGTCGCCCCGTCAGAGCCGATGCCGATGGGCGACCCGATGACCCTGGCCGATCCGCAGACGCCGTGGTTCTCGGTCAAGGAAGCGGTGCTGCCTTTCGCACGCTTTCCCGGTGTTGATACGCTTCTGGGGCCAGAAATGCGCTCTACCGGCGAGGTGATGGGCTGGGCGCGCAACTTCGCGCGCGCCTTCTACAAGGCGCAGCTTGGCGCCGGGGTGACCCTGCCAGAAAGCGGCCGCGTCTTCTTGTCGATCAAGGATTATGACAAGGGCGCGCTGATGGTGGAAGCGGCGCAGACTCTGACCGCGTTGGGGTTCGAGATCGTCGCCACGCGCGGCACAGCGGATTGGCTTCGCGCGCAAGATGTCAGCTGCGAGGTGGTCAACAAGGTCTATGAGGGCCGACCCAACATTGTTGACCTGTTGAAAAGCGGCGAGATCGTGATGGTGCTGAACACCACAGAGGGTGCGCAGGCCATTGAGGACAGCCGCGAAATTCGCGCGGTCGCGCTTTATGACAAGATCCCCTATTACACGACCGCCGCAGGCAGCCATGCCGCCGTCATGGCGATCAAGGCGCGGGAAGAGGGCGAGATCGGCGTGCGCGCCTTGCAGCACGCGGCCGATTAAGGCAGCGCACTGCCCCTTCGGAATTGACCATTTCCATACAGCCGCGCGTCATACCAGACGCGCGGCTGTTTGCTGTCCGGGCCGGAAGGCCGCACAAGCACCGCCGTTG
>SLAT01000115.1 GCA_007126715.1 Roseinatronobacter sp. | reverse complement strand
TTCGGCGGGGACCACCAAAACCCACAGCCTTCGCAAGACGACATCAGGTCCACGCAAGGTGCTGATCCTTGATGACAGCATTCGCACAGGCGAGGCCATGACCACAGTGCGCGAGCGCGTTGCCGCTGCAAAGCTGGAGGACACGGTCATCTATGCTGCGGTTTATGGTGCCACTGCCCAGCACCCAGAAACCGACCTCGTCTTTGAAATCGTCCTTCAGCCCCGTATTTTTCAATGGAACTTCATGCATCATGTCGCGTTGGAGCAGGCCTGTGTCGATATCGATGGCGTGTTGTGTCACGACCCGTCCGAGCAGGAAAATGATGATGGGGCGGCCTATATAGAATTTCTGAAATCTGCCCGCCCGCTTTATCCGATGACCCGGCCCATAGGGGCACTGGTCACCAGCCGCCTTGAGAAATACCGCCCCCAGACAGAGGCGTGGCTAGCCGCAACTGGTGTGCGCTATAACCAGTTGGTGATGCTGGACCTGCCCAGCAAGGCCGAACGCCAGCGCCTTGGGACGCATGGTAGTTTCAAGGCCGAATATTACCGCAACAGCGCGTTCGAGTTGTTTATCGAAAGCGAGAACGCGCAAGCGCGCAAGATAGCCCGCCTGTCGGGCAAGCCGGTTCTATGTGTCGAAACCCATACCATGATCGAGCCGTCAGCCGTTGCGATCCTGTCCAGCGCGACGCGGGCGGGGTCAGTTGGGCAGGGGCGCAATACGATCAAACGGTTGGCACGCTCGGTTCTGGGACACGAGCGCTATGAGACACTGAAGGAATGGCGCGCTGCTGCGCGCTAACCCCTAGCCCGCGCGCAGCCTTGTGGCCATTCTTGCAAGGTTGCGTCCGAATGCCGATTGGAAGGCGAACCATGTCGCGGGTATGCCCATCAGCCGGGACCACGATCTTATGGCTTGCGCTGCGCGCGCCACGTCACGGTCGCGGCGGGCAAGGCCGAATTCATGCAACAGGGGCCGCGACAGGGCGACGAGAATTCTGGTCTTATCCCGGCGCGCGGCACAGGCAGCGCGCAGCCCATGCAGAATCTCCGCGCGTTGATGCACCTCGGCAATTCCGTAGCGGCAGCCCAGCATTCCCGCAAGCACTTGTGTTTCGTCGACGCCAAGCGCCGTATCGGGCATGATGCCCAGTGCCTGATGCAGCGCTTCGGTCGCTTCGGGCCACAATTTCTTTCGACCCGCGATCACCGCTTTCTGGATCAGTGCGATACGCTGCTGTTCAGGGGAAAGTGCGCGATCATTCCACGGTGGCGTGTTGAGATAAGCCTGAAGCGGCAGGTCTGCGATAACTTGTTTGAGCAGATAAGTGTCGTGATAGATCCAGTTTGTACCCCATTCGGCTTCGGCATGGCGACCGCCCTTGGGACCGCGCTGTCCCGGATGCTGACGCTGGCGCAGCACAACGCTGTCGACGAATGCTGCCGGACCCTGCATGGCCAGACCCAGACTAAGATAATAGTCGACCGATGAAATGATCGAACGATCAAGAGGAAGCATTCGCATCAATGCATCGCGGCGCGCCAGCACACAGGGCGGCCCGGCGATAAAGCAATCTTCCATCATCTGGACAAGAAAGGGACGCGGGTCGTCGGGGTATTCGATGATATTTTCCGGTTTATTCAGACCCGGTTTTTCACCGCGGCTCGTCTTGCCATAGCTCAGGACCAGTTCGGGGTTGTCACGGAAAGGCGCGGACAGCCGCTCCAGCGCATGGGGCGCGGCGGTGTCATCGTCATCCATGATCCAGACAAGTTCACCGCGGCACTGTTTTAGGCCCGTGGCAATCGCGGTACGTCTGCCGGCGTTGTCCTGACGGATATAGGTGATATGGGGGGCGAATTCAGCCTCGATGCCCGAGGTACCATCGGTCGACCCGTCATCCACGACCACGATATCGACGGGTCGGCTGGTCTGGTCGAGAAGTGACCGTATCGCATCTGCAAGATACATGTGCCGGTTGAATGTCGGAATAATCACCGAAACGCGGGGGATATCTGTCATGGTCGACTCTACTTCCGTTTGCCTGATGGACAAGCGCGCTGTGGATGCTGTTTCATGATTGGAAAGAAGCCAGCTTAGGGGCGAAAACTGTTGAAAAGCCGCTTTGTTCCCAAGCAGACTGGAACAATTCCGGGAATTGCGCATTAACCCTGTTCGCGATCACGAATTCGGGGAGCCAGTGACCTAAGCGGTGCATGGCGATCTTGCAAAGAGACGGATTTTCACTTGCAGCAGAACATCTTCGATCCACCTCCCGGCTCTCTCAGGTCCAGTGTCGGGCGTGGCGCGCTGCATACTGCGCTTTCGCAGGCCGTATTGCTGGCTACGCAAATCGGGTCGGTCGTGGTGCTGTCGCGGTTGCTGTCGCCCGCCGATTTCGGGCTGATCGCGATGTGTTTGCCGATTATCGTCCTTGTCGGGATGATGCAGGATTTCGGGCTGCTTCAAGCAACAGTGCAACGCCCCAATATCCGGCAGGAAGAGGTCAGTTTCCTGTTCTGGGTCAATATCGCAGCAAGTCTGACGCTGGCTACAATGCTGTTTCTGTCTGCCCCTCTTATCGCTGCATTCTATGGCGACGACAGGATCGGCCCGCTGATTGCGGCGCTGTCGGTTATTGTCATCCTGAGTGGGGCGGCGGCGCAGCATGGCGCAATCCTGCAACGCAGGATGCGTTTTGGACGGGTCGCCGCGATCACCGCCACCGGGGCTGTCAGCGCCTTCGGTGTGGCGACACTCTGGGCGCTCTACAGGCCGGATTACTGGGCCGTCTTTGCGGGTATGGTCGCGGGCACCTTGATTCCCACCATTCTGACATGGATCAGCGCCGCATGGCTGCCCGACCGCCCCAGATGGGTTCCGCAAGGGCGGTCGCTTCTGGGGTTCGGCGCGGGGGTGACGGGCTTTAACCTGAGCAATTTCGTGACCCATAACAGTGACAAGGTGCTGATCGGGCGGGCCTGGGGTGTGGTCGAGTTGGGCATGTATGACCGTGCCTATAAACTGCTGCTCTTTCCCGTGCTCCAGATTTCGAGCCCGCTCAAGCGTGTGATGGTTCCCAGTCTGTCGCGGATGCTGGAAGAACCACATCGCTATCGCAGCGCCTATCTGCGGGTTCAGAGGCTGCTGCTGTTCGTGTCCTTGCCCGGGGTGGCCTGTGCCATCGCGCTGGCGGATGTGGTGGTGGATCTGGCGCTTGGCGCGCAATGGCAAGCCGCAGCGCCGATCTTTCAGGCGCTGGGGTTTGCAAGCCTGTTGCATATGCTTAACAGTTCTTCGGATTGGCTGTTCATTTCACAAGGACGCACGCGCGACTTTATGATCTGGGGGGTCGTCATGGCGGCAATGGCACTTTGTGCCTATGCGATCGGGCTACCCTATGGGGCGGTTGGCGTCGCGGTCACGCTGTCGGTTGCGCAATATGTCAAGACGCCGATCCTGTGGGGCTGGCTGTGCCGCAAAGGTCCGGTGAGGTTGCGCGATGTCATCACCTCGGCGGGTCCGTTGATGCTGGCGGCACATTTGGCAATCGCCGTGGTGTTTCTGATCAAACCACTGCTGCCGCAAACGCCAATCCTGACCTTGCTGACGGGCGCCGTCGTATCATACGCAATAACGGCATTGCTGATCAGCGCCTTTCCAACAGGACGGGCCACATTGCGCGAAGGGTGGGAACTGCTGGCCCCCGTTTTGCGCCGCATCAAGCCCCGCCCCGCAAATGTCACGCCGCCCCCAAGCTGAACCACGCGCAATTTTTAACCGACATGGCCCA
>SLAT01000073.1 GCA_007126715.1 Roseinatronobacter sp. | reverse complement strand
TATATTCAGGCCGATATGTCGAAGCCCGACCAATGCCGCGCGCTGATCGAAAAGGCCGGGGGCTGCGATATCCTTATAAATAATGCAGGCATTCAGCATGTGGCCCGGATTGAGGAATTTCCAACCGAAAAATGGGACGCGATTATTGCGATCAACCTGTCTTCGGCATTTCATACAACAGCCGCAGCGCTGCCGGGCATGTATGCACAGGGCTGGGGGCGGGTGGTCAATATCGCCTCGGCGCATGGGTTGACGGCCAGCCCCTATAAATCTGCCTATATTGCCGCCAAACACGGGATTGTCGGGCTGAGCAAGACCACCGCACTGGAGGCAGCGGGCACAGGGGTGACCTGCAACGCGATCTGTCCGGGCTATGTGCTGACGCCGATCGTGGAAAAGCAGATCCCCGACCAGATGAAAACGCATGGCATGGACCGCGAGACAGTGATCAAGGAGGTGATGCTGTCACGCCAACCCTCGGGAGAGTTTGCAACGGTCGAGCAGATGGGCGGCACGGCGGTGTTCCTGTGCTCGGATGCGGCGGCACAGATCACGGGTACGACCATCTCTGTGGATGGGGGTTGGACCGCAATGTAGCGGCGTCTGTGCGTGGACAGGGCGGAATTTGAGTATTTTTGGCAAGAAAATGATGCTGTGATGCGCCACTTGGCAAATGCCGCCGCACTGTTTGCAAGTGATCTGCGGTTTGAATTTGGGGACATGTGAATGACAAAGCGTATCAATCTGGCGCTTCAGGGGGGCGGCGCGCATGGCGCGTTTACCTGGGGTGTGCTGGACCGGCTCCTCCAGGAAAAGGATATCGAGATTGCGGCGATTTCCGGCACGTCGGCGGGGGCGCTGAATGCTGCAGCGCTGAAGGCGGGCATGGCGCAGGGCGGCGCGCAGGGGGCGCGGGTGCTGCTGGACCGTATCTGGCATCAGGTCGGGTCGGTGCATGATTTGCGTCTGACCGGCTGGATTGCGCAGGCGCTGCCTCCTGTCGGGATGGTCAATGCATGGATGGAATCGCTGATGCCCGTCTCGCCCATGGATATTGCCGCGCTGGTGACCAGCCCCTACCAATACGGCCCGCTATACCGAAACCCGTTGGAGCCAGTGGTGCGCACGCTGAATTTCGATCAGGTCTGCGCGCATGAGGGGCCGGAGTTGCATATTGCCGCGACCAATGTGCGGTCGGGAAAGATCCGGGTGTTTTCGGGCACGGAGATTTCCTGCGAGGTGATCATGGCTTCGGCCTGTCTGCCGACGCTGTTTCAGGCGGTGGAATTGGAAGACCCCGTAACCGGCGCGCTTGAGGCATATTGGGATGGGGGATATACGGGCAATCCGGCGCTATACCCCCTGTTTGATGCGCATTTGCCTGATGACATCGTGATTGTGAATATCAACCCGTTGCAGCGCGAGGATGTGCCCCGGACAGCGCAGGAGATACAGAACCGGATCAATGAGATCAGTTTCAACACATCATTGTTGCGCGAATTGCGCGCGGTGCAATTCGTCAAGCGGCTGATTGCAGAAGGGCGCATGGAGCGGGGCGCGATGAAGGATGTGCTGGTGCATACGGTGGCTGATGATGCGTTGATGAACACCTTGTCTGTGACCTTCAAGGTAACACCAACCCCCTATTTGCTGCACAGCCTGAAAGAGGCCGGGCGCACGGCCTGCGAGGGGTTCCTGTCACGTCACAAGGTTGATCTGAACCAGCGCGCCAGTGTCAATCTGGAAGAGATGTTTGGCTGATCTTCTGTGGCTGGGCGCGTGCGGGGCCGGGGCGTGATCCGGGTTTGCGGGGCTCGGGGTAGACCAGCCCGGCAGAGATCACGAGTTTTGCGGCATCTTCGATCGACATGTCCAACTCGATCACATCGGCGCGGGGCACGAAAAGCAGAAACCCTGATGTCGGGTTGGGCGTGGTTGGCAGGAAGATCGACACCATCTCGCCGTTTTCGGCCAGATGGCCGCCAATCTCGCCGCGTGTGGTGGTCGAGATGAAGGCCATCGCCCAGATACCGGGGCGCGGATATTGCACCAGACAGGCGCGGTCGAATGTCGGGGCCTGACGCGACAGGATCGTGTCGGCGATCTGTTTGACCGCATTATAGATCGAGCGGATGACCGGCATCGCCTCGACGATGCGTTCGCCCCAGCCAACCAATGTGCGCCCGATCAGCCCTTTGGTGAAATAGCCCATGATCAGCGTGAAAACCACGAAGATCACTACGCCCACGCCGGGTATGTCCAGCCCGGTCAGGGCTTCGGGGTGAAAGCGGCGCGGGATCAGTGGCAGGATCAGCCCGTCGATCCAGTTGATGACATTCCAGACCAGCCAGAGCGTCAGCACGCCGGGCGCGATCACCGCCAGTCCGGCCAGAAAATTGCCGCGCAGAGAGGCGATAAGACCGCGTTTTCCTTGTTCCGGGCTCATGTGATTCCCCTGATGATCAGCTTGCGCGCAAAGATGGGGCAGGGCGCGGGCATATACAAGCGCCGCTCATGTCAGCGCGCGCGCAATTTCGGCGGCGAGCCGGGCATTGTTGCGCACCAATGCGATATTGGCCGTAAGAGAAGCCCCATCGGTCAATTCGAATATCCGGCGCAGCAGAAAGGGGGTGACGTTTTTGGCGGAAATCCCTTGGGCATCTGCCTCTCTCAAGGCGGTCTCGATCAGGGGGGCGAGCATGGATGAGGGCAGTTCATCTGCCGCCGGGATCGGGTTGGCGACCAGTTGACCGCCGGGCAGGTCAAGCCGGGCGCGCATGCGGTGGCTGGCGGCGATCTGTTCAGGCGCATCCATGCGCAGCGGGGCTTTCAACCCGCTATCGCGCGACCAGAAGGCAGGCAGCGCGTCCTGACCATAGGCGATGACCGGCACGCCAAGGGTTTCGAGAACTTCCAGTGTCTTGGGCAGATCAAGAATCGCTTTTGCCCCGGCGGCCACGACCGTGACGCGGGTTTGCGCCAGTTCCTGCAGGTCGGCGGAGATATCGAAGCTCAGTTCGGCCCCGCGATGGACGCCGCCAATACCGCCGGTGGCGAAGACCTCGATTCCGGCGCGCTGGGCGCAGATCATTGTCGCGGCCACGGTTGTTGCCCCGGTGCGGCCAGTCGCTAGGGTAACCGCAAGATCGGCGCGGCTGAGTTTCAGCGCGTCGGGTGTCTGGGCCAACCGGTCTAGCTGCGCCGCATTCAGCCCGATCAGGATCTGGCCGTCCATCACCGCGATTGTGGCCGGAATGGCCCCGGCGGCGCGGATATCAGCCTCGACCTGAAGGGCCATCTCCTTGTTTTTCGGCCAGGGCATGCCGTGGGTGATGATGGTCGATTCCAGCGCCACGATGGGCAGGCCCTTGGCACGGGCCTCGGCAATCTCGGGGGTGTAGCTTAGCAAGGCCATATCGGTTCCTTCAACTTTGATCGGGCGGGTGGGCCACGTGGTCGGCAGCAGCCTGTAGCGCATATTGCAGGGCAGCATGGCGCGGCGCGCCGGTGATGTCCTGTGCGATATGTGCGCCCATGAAGCAATCACCCGCGCCCGTCGCGCGCCGTGCTGTGATGGCTGGTGGGGGCAGGGTGAGTTCGGCTGTTGCATCGGCATCTGTGACGCTGTGCGGGCCGTGTGTGACCAGCACGCGCGCCGCCCCTTGACGCAGCAGCGCGCGCGCGGCGCTGGCGCTGTCGGTGAAAGTGGTGTCGCAAAGCTGGCCTGCCTCGGCGAGGTTGAGGTAGAAGCTGCATTCGGGGCGGCCAAGAAAGGGCTTGAGGCGTGCAGCCTTGGCGGGCGAGGCTG
>SLAT01000064.1 GCA_007126715.1 Roseinatronobacter sp. | reverse complement strand
CTCTTTTCTTTGTTTTCCGAAAAATCATTTCATTCAGTGAAAAAAGAATTCTGCAATAGTGTCAGAGGGTAACCCATATTTTTCGTCCTGTAAAAAATAATTTCAAAAAAATTGCACCCGGGCGCTGGGGCCGATAATGTCTTTATAAATCAAGGGGGAGGAGTAAGCCCGATGTCCACGCAAAACCCTGTTTTCATACCAGGCCCGACAAATATCCCTGAAGAAATTCGTAAGGCCTGCGATATACCGACCCTCGACCACCGCTCCCCTGCCTTCGCGCGCATGTTCAAGCCCGCTATAGCCGGGATCCGCCGGGTTCTGGCGATGGAACACGGGGAAATCATCATCCTTCCCTCGACCGGAACTGGGGGTTGGGAGGCGGCGATTACCAACACTTTATCAGGTGGTGACAAGGTGTTAGCGCCTCGCTTCGGTATGTTCAGCCATCGCTGGATCGACCTGTGCCAGCGCCACGGTCTGGATGTGCAGATCATCGAGACCCCGTGGGGGCAGGGCGCGCCAGTGTCCGAGATGGAGGCCGCTTTGCGCGCCGATTCTGCGCATGACATCAAAGCGGTACTTGCCACGCATAATGAAACCGCAACTGGCGTACGCTCTGACATTGCGGGCATTCGCCGCGCACTCGATGCTGCAGGACACCCAGCACTTCTCTTGGTTGATGGCGTGTCCTCGATCGGCTCCATGCCTTTCGAGATGACCGGATGGGGGGTCGATATTGCGGTGGCCGGTTCACAAAAAGGGTTCATGCTGCCTGCCGGTCTGGCGATCCTTGGTGTTTCGCCCAAAGCATTGAATGCAATGGAAAAAGCAACACTTCCGCGCACATTTTTCGACTTCCACGATATGCTCGCGTCCTATGCTGCGGGGGGCTATCCCTACACCCCGGCCGTCGGATTGATCGCAGGTCTGGCCAAGGCCATCGAGATACTGGAAGATGAGGGGCTGGAAAATGTCTATGCCCGCCATTACCGCCTTGCTGAAGCCACCCGCAGGGCCGTTGCCGCATGGGGTATGAAACCCTGCGCAGCCACGCCTGACCTGTATTCAGACACAGTGACCGCCGTTGTCGTGCCCGAGGGATGCAACGGCACCGAACTGGTGCAACTGGCCGCTTCGAAATACGGCGTTGCTTTTGGTGTTGGGCTGGGTGAGGTTGCGGGGAAGGTGTTCCGCATCGGACATCTGGGCATGTTGAGTGATGTGATGCTGCTGTCTGGACTGGCCACAGCCGAGATGTGCATGGCCGATCTGGGTTGGAATGTTCAGCTTGGATCAGGCGTGGCGGCAGCGCAGGACTATTTGCGCAAATCTGCCTCAGTTGCGCTTGCCGAAGCGGCGTGACCGGGGCGCTGCCCCGGACCCCGGAGTATTTTTCGCAAGAAAATGAGGGTGAGATGAAAGACATGACAGATATGTATATCCCGACCTATGATGACGTGGTTGCGGCCCATGCGCGGATTGCCCCGCATATCCACCGCACCCCGGTGCTGACTTCGAGTTATTTCAATGACTTGACCGGGGCAGAGTTGTTTTTCAAATGCGAGAATTTCCAGAAGGCGGGTGCGTTCAAGGTGCGCGGCGCGTCCAATGCCGTGTTTGGCCTGTCCGATGAAATGGCCGCCAAGGGGGTTGCCACGCATTCAAGCGGGAACCACGCGCTCTCGCTGAGCTATGCAGCCGGGCGGCGGGGGATTCCGTGCCATGTGGTCATGCCGCGTACCGCACCGCAGGCCAAGAAAGATGCCGTGCGCGGCTATGGCGGGATCATCACGGAATGTGAGCCCTCGACCACTTCTCGCGAGGAGGTATTTGCAAGGGTGCAGGCGGAGACCGGGGCTGAATTTGTCCATCCCTATAATGATCCGCGCGTGATCGCGGGGCAGGGGACATGTTCCAGGGAGTTCATGGAGCAGGTCAAGGGGCTGGATGCGGTGATTGCGCCGATTGGGGGCGGTGGCATGATTTCGGGAACCTGTCTGACGCTGTCGAACATTGCGCCGCAGGTGCAGATCTATGCTGCCGAGCCTGAGCAGGCGGATGATGCCTATCGCAGTTTCAAGGCGGGGCATATTATTGCTGATGATGCGCCGGTGACCGTGGCGGACGGGTTGAAGGTGCCCCTCAAGGACCTGACCTGGCATTTCGTGTCACATCATGTGACGGATATTCTGACCGCGTCAGAGCAGGAAATCATCGATGCGATGAAGTTGACCTGGCAGCGCATGAAGATCGTGATCGAGGCAAGCTGTGCAGTCCCTATGGCCACGATCCTCAAGAACAAGGACGTCTTCGCCGGCAAGCGGGTCGGCGTTATTATCACCGGTGGCAATGTCGATATGGACACGCTGCCCTGGATCAAAAAGTAAGGGGAGTTCCAGATCATGAATGCACCAACCAAGTTTGACGGGCTGGAAGTGGGCTTTGACGTGCCAGCCCTGCCCGGTATGGATGAGGCCGATATCCAGACGCCTTGTCTGATCCTTGATCTTGATGCGCTGGAGCGCAACATCAAGAAAATGGGCGATTATGCCCGCGCGCATGGCATGCGTCACCGTGTGCATGGCAAGATGCATAAATCGGTCGATGTTGCAAAACTGCAAGAATCCCTTGGCGGGGCTTGTGGTGTTTGCTGTCAGAAAGTGAGTGAGGCAGAGGTTTTCGCACGTGGCGGGATCAAGGATGTTCTTGTTTCAAATCAAGTACGTGACCCGGCCAAGATCGACCGTCTGGCGCGGATGCCGAAACTGGGCGCGCGCGCGATCTGTTGTGTGGATGATCTGGCTAATGTCGCAGATCTGTCAGCGGCGGCGCAGCGTCATGGCACCCAGATCGAGTGTCTGGTCGAGATTGACTGCGGTGCGGGGCGTTGCGGCGTGACCACCACGCCTGCTGTTGTCGAGATTGCCAAGGCGATTGACGCCGCACCGGGGCTGAAATTCGCAGGGCTTCAGGCCTATCAGGGTGCGATGCAGCATATGGACAGCTATGAGGACCGCAAGGCCAAGATCGCGCTGGCCGTGGCGCAGGTGAAAGATGCTGTGGACACGCTGAAGGTCGAAGGGCTGGAATGTGACATTGTCGGCGGCGGCGGCACAGGCAGCTATTATTTCGAGAGCAATTCGGGGGTGTATAACGAGTTGCAATGCGGGTCTTATGCTTTCATGGATGCCGATTACGGCCGGATTCTGGACAAGGACGGCAAGCGGATTGACCAGGGCGAATGGGAGAATGCGCTGTTCATCCTGACGAGCGTTATGAGCCGTGCAAAACCCGGCAAGGCGATTGTCGATGCGGGGCTGAAGGCGCAGTCGGTGGATAGCGGCCTGCCGGTGATTTTTGGGCGTGATGACGTGAAATATGTCAAATGTTCGGATGAGCATGGCGTTGTTGAGGATCTTGGCGATGTGCTCAAGGTCAATGACAAGCTGCGGCTGGTGCCGGGGCATTGCGACCCGACCTGCAATGTCCATGACTGGTATGTGGGCGTGCGGGGCGGCAAGGTCGAAACACTTTGGCCAGTCTCGGCGCGCGGCAAGGCATATTGAACGCACCGAGGCCCCGGCTGGGGCCTCGACCCTCTGTGAAAGTGAAGGAATACCCCCATGTGGATCGTCCCCGAATCCGCCATACCCGGCCTTGTCGATGAGCAATCGGCCTTTGATGCCATTGAGGCCACATTTGCCGCCATGTCGCGCGGCGATGCCTATAACTTTCCCGTTGTGCGCGAGGCACTGGGGGAGGGGCGGCAATACGGGTTTAAATCTGGGCTGGACAGGGTTGGCGCGCTTTTGGGTGTAAAGGCAGG
>SLAT01000111.1 GCA_007126715.1 Roseinatronobacter sp. | reverse complement strand
CGCGGCCTCGGCCTGAATATGGAACTCCTGGATTCGGAGGAGGAAGGCTAACGCTGCGCGTGCCAACGCACCCTGCCTATTGCCGGTAGGGTGCGTGTTTTCACGCCCCTTACGCCGCCCCATTCCGAGCCTTTCAAGGAAAAGATCATGAACCAGGAACTTACCACAAACCCGTTCAACCCCTTGGCCCAAACCAAGAACTTTGACCAGATCCGTGTTTCGCTGGCGTCGCCCGAGCGGATTCTGTCTTGGTCCTATGGCGAGATCAAGAAGCCCGAGACGATAAACTACCGCACATTCAAGCCTGAACGTGACGGCCTGTTCTGCGCGCGCATTTTTGGTCCGATCAAGGATTACGAATGCCTGTGCGGCAAATACAAGCGCATGAAATATCGCGGTGTCGTCTGCGAGAAATGCGGTGTGGAAGTCACGCTGCAGAAAGTCCGCCGTGAACGAATGGGCCATATCGAACTGGCTGCCCCTGTTGCGCATATCTGGTTTCTGAAATCGTTGCCAAGCCGCATTGGCCTGATGCTGGACATGACGCTGCGCGATCTGGAACGCATTCTGTATTTCGAAAACTACGTTGTGATCGAGCCGGGCCTGACCGACCTGACATACGGCCAGTTGCTCAATGAGGAAGAATTCCTCGATGCGCAGGATCAGTATGGCTCTGATGCGTTCACGGCCAATATCGGTGCCGAAGCCATCCGCGAGATGCTGTCCAATATTGATCTGGAAGATGAAGCAACCCGCCTGCGCGAAGAGCTGAAAGAAGCCAAGGGCGAGTTGAAGCCCAAGAAGATCATCAAGCGTCTGAAAGTGGTCGAGCATTTCATCGAATCCGGCAACCGCCCGGAATGGATGGTGCTGACCGTGCTTCCGGTCATCCCGCCGGAATTGCGCCCGCTGGTGCCGCTGGATGGTGGCCGCTTTGCGACATCAGATCTGAACGATCTGTACCGCCGCGTGATCAACCGCAACAACCGCCTGAAGCGCCTGATCGAATTGCGTGCGCCCGATATCATCGTGCGCAATGAAAAGCGCATGTTGCAGGAATCGGTCGATGCGCTGTTTGACAATGGCCGTCGTGGCCGCGTGATCACTGGCAATAACAAGCGCCCGCTGAAATCGCTGTCCGATATGCTGAAAGGCAAGCAGGGCCGTTTCCGTCAGAACTTGCTTGGCAAGCGGGTCGACTTTTCGGGCCGTTCGGTCATTGTGACCGGGCCGGAACTGAAGCTGCATCAATGTGGTCTGCCCAAGAAGATGGCGTTGGAGCTGTTCAAGCCCTTCATCTATTCGCGGCTTGAAGCCAAGGGTCTGTCCTCGACTGTCAAACAGGCGAAGAAGCTGGTTGAAAAGGAACGCCCCGAGGTTTGGGATATTCTGGACGAGGTTATTCGTGAGCATCCGGTTCTACTGAACCGTGCGCCCACGCTGCACCGTCTGGGCATTCAGGCGTTCGAGCCGATCCTGATCGAAGGCAAGGCAATCCAGCTTCACCCGCTGGTCTGTTCGGCTTTCAACGCTGACTTTGACGGCGACCAGATGGCTGTTCACGTTCCCCTCTCGCTGGAAGCCCAGCTAGAGGCACGTGTTCTGATGATGTCCACGAATAACGTGTTGTCGCCTGCCAATGGCGCGCCGATCATCGTGCCGTCGCAGGATATGGTGTTGGGGCTGTATTATGTCTCGATGATGCGCGAAGGCATGAAGGGCGAGGGGATGATTTTCTCCTCGATCGAGGAAGTGGAACATGCGATTGCGGCTGATGAAGTTCATCTGCACGCCAAGATCCAGTGCCGCGTCAAGCAGATTGACGAGGATGGCAACGAGGTTCTGCGCCGCTATGAAACGACGCCGGGCCGTCTGCGCCTTGGTGCGCTTTTGCCCATGAACGCGAAAGCGCCGTTTGAACTGGTCAACCGCCTGTTGCGGAAAAAAGACGTGCAGAATGTCATCGACAATGTCTACCGTTATTGCGGTCAGAAAGAGTCGGTCATCTTCTGTGACCAGATCATGAGCCTTGGCTTCCGCGAAGCGTTCCGCGCCGGGATTTCCTTTGGCAAGGATGACATGCTGATCCCCGATCAGAAATGGGGCCTTGTCAATGAAACCCGCGATCAGGTGAAAGAGTTCGAGCAGCAGTATCTCGACGGTCTGATTACGCAGGGCGAGAAGTACAACAAGGTTGTCGACGCATGGTCGAAATGTTCGGACGCTGTGGCGAATGCCATGATGGGCGAGATTTCGGCAGTGCGCCGCGATGACGAAGGCCGCGAGTTGGAACCCAATTCGGTCTACATGATGTCGCACTCGGGCGCGCGTGGTTCACCTGCGCAGATGAAGCAGTTGGGCGGGATGCGCGGTCTGATGGCCAAGCCGAATGGCGAGATCATCGAAACGCCGATCATCTCGAACTTCAAGGAAGGTCTGACCGTTCTTGAATACTTCAACTCGACTCACGGTGCGCGGAAAGGTCTGGCCGATACCGCGTTGAAGACTGCAAACTCGGGCTATCTGACGCGGCGTCTGGTGGACGTGGCGCAGGATTGCATCGTGCGTTCGGATGATTGCGGCACCGACCTGTATATCACGGCACAAGCTGCGGTGAATGACGGTGAAGTGGTGGCGTCTCTGTCCGAGCGTGTTCTTGGCCGGGTCGCAGCAGAAGATGTGACCGACCCTGCAACCGGTGAAGTGCTGGTGCCGCGGAATACTCTGATCGAGGAACGTGAGGCCGACATGCTAGAGATGTCGGGTATCGCAACGGTCAAGATCCGTTCGCCCCTGACCTGTGAAGCAGAAGAGGGCGTGTGCACCAAGTGTTACGGGCGCGACCTTGCACGCGGAACGCTGGTAAACAAGGGCGAGGCTGTTGGCATCATTGCTGCGCAGTCGATCGGCGAGCCAGGCACACAGTTGACCATGCGGACCTTCCACATCGGCGGGATCGCGCAGGGCGGCAGCCAGTCCTTCCAGGAGGCGAACGCTGCGGGTCGTGTCGAGATGCGCAACACCCAGACCATCGAGAACGCCGCAGGCGAGTTGATCGTCACAGGCCGGTCGATGCAGATTGTTATCATCGACGAAAACAACGTCGAGCGTGCAACCTTCAAGCCGGGCTACGGTTCCAAGTTGTTTGTCAAGGATGGTGCACAGGTCGAGCGTGGCGCGAAACTGTTTGAGTGGGACCCTTACACCCTGCCAATCATCGCCGAAACCACAGGTCGCGTGCGCTTTGTCGATCTGATCGCTGGGCTATCGGTCCGCGATGAAACCGACGAAGCCACAGGCATGACCCAGAAGATCGTGACCGACTGGCGCTCTGTGCCCAAAGGTGGTGACCTCAAGCCCGAGGTCATCTTGATGGATGCAGAAAGCGGCGATCCTGTGCGCAACGAGCAGGGTAACCCGATCACCTATCAGATGTCGGTTGATGCTGTTCTGTCGGTAGAAGACGGGCAGGATGTTCTGGCTGGTGATGTGGTTGCGCGTATTCCACGCGAAGGCGCCAAAACCAAGGACATTACCGGTGGTCTGCCGCGTGTGGCCGAATTGTTCGAGGCGCGTCGTCCCAAGGACCACGCCATCATCTGTGAAATTGATGGCTATGTTCGTTTCGAGAAGGACTACAAGAACAAGCGCCGCATCAAGATTCAGCCTGTCGATGACACGCTGGAGCCTGCGGAGTATCTTGTGCCCAAGGGCAAGCACATTCCGGTTCAGGAAGGTGACTTCGTGCAGCGCGGCGATTACATCATGGATGGCAACCCCGCCCCCCATGACATCTTGCGCATTCTGGGCATCGAGGCTTTGGCAAACTACCTGATCGACGAAGT
>SLAT01000098.1 GCA_007126715.1 Roseinatronobacter sp. | reverse complement strand
GACAGACGAATTCCAGATCATTGCGATCCTTCTCTGACAGGGCTGCAAGCGGCAAAACAACCTCTGGCACATTCACGCCTTTGCGGTTGGAAATAGTGCCGCCCACGGTCACGGTGCAATCGGCAAAATCGGGGCCGCAGGCGTTCACGCGCAGCCGGATCTTGCCATCATTGACCAGCAGTTCAGCACCCGGTTCCAGCGCCTTGAAAATTTCTGGATGTGGCAAGTTCACACGCGTGGCGTCGCCTTCTGCTTCATTCAGGTCAAGCCGGAAATCCTGGCCGTCTTCCAGTTCTACAGACGGCTCGGTAAATGTTCCGACGCGCAGTTTTGGGCCTTGCAGGTCTGCCAGAATGGCAATCGGCCTGCCCAGATCGGCCTCAACTTTCCGAATGATTGCATGGCGCGCGGCTATTTCGTCGTGACTGCCGTGACTCATGTTCAGGCGAAAGACATCTGCACCTGCTTCGAAAAGTGCTCGGATCATCTCATAGCTTGAAGAGGCCGGGCCCAAGGTTGCCACGATCTTGATCATACGATGACGACGCATAGGGGGTGTCATACAAATTCCTTTCTACCGGCGTAGCGCCGCATCTCTGGGTCAGCCTATGCAGGGTTTATGACAGGACACCCAAAAACTGAAACCGTTAGCGCAATCAACTAACAGGTCCGGCATGTTTTGCAAGCCTTGTCAGGCTTGACGCGCGTGCAACGCAAGCGCAAGTTACAGCCCAGTCAAGGGAGTATGAGAATGGACGAAAAGACCCGGATAGAACTGGAATCGGCTGCGTTTCGTACGCTGATGGATCACCTGATGCACAAGCGCCCCGATGTGCAGAATATCGACATGATGAACCTGACCGGCTTTTGCCGCAACTGCCTGTCGCGCTGGTATCAGGAAGCGGCCAACGCGCGCGGGATTGACATGGACAAGGATAAAGCGCGCGAAATCGTCTATGGGATGCCATATTCAGAATGGCAACAGAAACACCAGACAGAAGCAAGCCCGGATAAACAGGCCGCTTTCGAGAAATCCTTTGCTGAAAACGTGGGCCGGAAGACATAGTGGATGCGGCCCGCAGATCAGCTTGCAACCTTTGTTCAGGACGGGTTTCGCGCAGGCCATAGCGCGGAAGAATTGCGCGGCGCGCTGGGGGCCGCAGGCTGGTCGGAACCCGAGATTGACAGCGCTTTGGCAGGGTGGGCGGATCATGGGTTGCGGCTGCCTGTGCCACGCCCGCGCCCGTCACTGAACGCAGCAGAGGCGGCGACCTACGCGCTGCTATTCTTCGCCCTGCTTTCTGTGACATGGAATGTGGTCGCGCTGGCCTTTTGGTTGATCGAAACCTGGTTTCCAGAGGCGGGGAGCAGGTCTGGCTATGGGATGGCGCAGTCAATACGCTGGTCGATTGCCGTTCTTGTGGTGATCTTGCCCTTGTTCCTGTGGCTACAGGCGCGCACCGATCGCGCCGCGCGCGCCAATCCCGGCGAGCTTCGATCACCAACACGCAAGAAATTCGGGGCTGTTACCGTATTTTTGGCCGCACTGGTGTTATTGGCAGATGCGATTGCCGTGGTTTTTGCGTTTCTAAATGGCGACATGACGCTGCAATTTCTTCTAAAGGCCGTGGTGGTGGCGTTTGTGGCCGGGCTGGTTATCGCGTGGTTTCGCAGTTTTCTGGCGGAAGGTTGAGATGCGCGCACCCGCAATCGCACTTATTGTGCTCAGCCTTGGCGTTGTGCTGGGCGCTGTGGCAACCATTGGCGGGCCGGAACAAGCCCGCGCCGAGCGGCGCGACGCGCAGCGCATGACCGACCTGAACGCGCTTGGTCGGCATTTGAATTGCCTGCTGGACCAGGGCCTTGCACTTGACGACCCCTCGGATGTTTGCCCGCAGCCCCCGCGCGTGACAGACCCTAAAACGGATATGCCTTATCAGATTACCCGCACCGCACCCGATATTGCGCGGGTCTGCGCCGAATTCGAACGGCCAGCCCGGACTGACGCTTTTGCCTACCGTGCAGATTTTGACAGGGATACAGGCTGCCTTATTGTTCGCCGGACACCGCGCCCGATCCAAGAGTGACGAACCCGCAAACCGGAAAGCGCCGACGCTGGTTTTCGGCTTTAAATTTGAAATTCGTTGACTCTTTTGCAGATGCATAGCACGAATTAACGATAATTTTTTATTTCGGGTTTCATTATGGACATTGGTTTACTGCTTTTACTGCTTTTACTGCTTTTACTGCTTTTACTGCTTGGCGCAGGAGCGTTGGCCGTTTTCAGTGATATGTTTATCTCAAACAACTCTGATAGCGAGGCCGTCACTGATCCGGCGAGGCCCAACGAGGAAGAGGACACATCCGCGGATCGGGTGATCCTTGGCACCGAAGATGACGACTATCTGGTAAGTCAGGGTGGTGAAACCATATTTGGCCTTGGCGGTGATGACGTGCTTATCACGTTCGGCGACAGCATACTTCTGGGCGGCGACGGGGATGATGAGCTTGTCTCTGTCGGCGGTGGTGCAGTGCTTAACGGGGGCGAGGGTGAAGATACCTTCGTGATCAAACTGCTGCCATTGGGTGCCAATTTCGATCTGCTCGGCAGTAATGGCCAACCCGTTGCGCCCACAGTTATCGAGGATTTCAACCCTGATGAGGATCGTCTTGTCCTTGACTTGCGCGACAGTAGTTTTCCGTTGTTTGGTGATGACTCGGTGCTTTTGACCGGCATTTCCGCTCCCGATGGCGAGGGGTTGATGGTGCAAGTGGATGGCGTGAATGCCGTGCAACTGTCCAACTATGGCGGGGGTGACATGCAAGCCGCGTTGGAGGCATTGTTCACCGATTTTGACGCGTTAGAGGTTGTGGGCGCCCCCCTCACTTTTCCTGAAGCACCCCCTGTCATGCCGCTTGGGGTTGAAGTGCAGCAATTGCCCGCAACGCCGGATCAAATCTGGGGCGAACAGAGGTTCATTGTCACCGATGACTATGCAGGCGGCGGAGAGCTGAATGACTTTTTCGGGCTCGACCCGGTTCTTGATCTGTCGCAGTTCAGCGGGAATGCCGTGATCATGACAGATGAACAAGGCATCATGACGCTGCAAGTGGCCGGCACGGCGTTGGAGCCGACCCTTCTGACCAAGATCAACAGTATCATTCTTGGTCCGGGCGAGAATGCGGTGGATGTTACCCGTATCGCGCTTCAAGTGACAGCGACCGAAGGGACCAACAGCATAAGCAACTGGCGCGGAACGCTTGATCTGACGCTGGATGGGGGCACAAACTCGATTTCGATGTTCGATGATGGCATCGTCCGGGCGCAGATTTCAGGGGGTGACAATGAATTCACCAATAATGATGGCATCACGTCCTTTATTACAATGGCCGAAGGGGCCACGGGCAACACCTCTGTCGTTGGCGGGAGCACTGTACTGCGGTTCATGGGCGACACTCCGGGCCTGACTGTCACGCTGACGGAAGATGGCGGGGCGGTTGCAGCATGGGAGGGCGGGGTGCTTGACGTGGAACGCGTAGGCAAGCTGACAGTCGGGAACGGCGCCATAGTCGATGCTTCGGCCCGCGATCCATCCTTGTTGCCCGCGACGCCCCTCATATCCGAAGGCCCGGACTCTATTGTGATCGGTAGTGCCGGACCTGACTCTATGTTTGGCCAAGGCAGTTTCTTTGGCGGCGATGGTGATGATGCGATAGAAGTCGATATCTGGCGTGATGGTGGCGCGCATGTTGATGGCGGCGCGGGAGATGACGTAATCGGTGTCTTGCTGACAAATCCCGGATCAGGAGATGTCGTTCTGACAGGTGGCGAGGGGCGAGATGAATTTGTAATTACG
>SLAT01000109.1 GCA_007126715.1 Roseinatronobacter sp. | reverse complement strand
GGCCCCGCCGCCAGACGCGCGCCCGCGCCGCGCCCCACCTGCCGCTTGCGTCATCTCGGTTGCTGGTTCCGCCATGATAAGACACTCCTGATTACCCTGCGCATTGGCAGGTTCGATGCTGCTTGTTACCGCCTGACTTTGCCCCCGACTGGCCGGTTTGCGGCGCTCTGGGGTGCAAAGCGACATTCTGAACGCGCTTGCGTTGCTGGACATGGGCGTGTGAAGGCATTATCTGGCGAGAAAACCGATGTATCTGCGAACACGGGCGCAGTGCATCCCGCCATTTCATGCCTGCATGTTCAGGATTACCTTGATCTCCCGTCAGTGACGCCCATATGAAACTGCCGCCCTTCATGGGGTGCTGAAAGTGATCGGAGCCTTGCCATGCTGGATATGCCCGCCATCCGTCAGGATCTGAATACGGTCTATGACCTTGCGCCGAACCCTGATCTGGCCGCGCGGATGACCGCCGAATATTCCCGCATGTCGCGCGTTGTCTCGCCTGTGGACTGGGCGATTCATGCGCCTTATGTCGCCGCGATCAATGCGCTGAAGAAAGAACGTAACGCGACCATTCTGGCGCATAACTACATGACGCCCGAAATCTATCACGGCATAGCCGATGTGGTGGGCGACAGTCTGCAACTGGCCGTAGAGGCCACGCGCACCAGTGCTGATGTGATCGTGCAATGTGGTGTGCATTTCATGGCCGAGACATCCAAAATCCTGAATCCTGCCAAAATCGTTCTGATGCCGGATATGCAGGCGGGGTGTTCGCTGGCCGAAAGCATTACCGCGACAGGCGTGGCCGAGATGCGCGCAAAATATCCCGGCGCACCCGTTGTGTCCTATGTCAACACCACCGCCGAGGTGAAGGCGGCGTCTGACATCTGCTGCACCTCGTCCAATGCCGTGCAGATCATCCGCGGCTTGGACGCGGATACGATCATTATGACACCAGACAAGTATCTGGCGCAGAATGTGGCCGCTCAGGTGCCTGAAAAGCGCATCGTCTGGTGGGATGGGTCGTGTATCGTGCATGAACAATACACCGCGCAGGATATTCGCGATTTCCGCGAATGGAACCCTGACACGCGCATTATCACGCATCCCGAATGCCCCCCCGATGTGGTGGCGGAATCAGACTTCTCCGGGTCGACCAAGGGGATTCTGGATTATGTCAGCGCCGAGCGCCCCGCGCGCGCGATGCTGGTCACAGAATGCTCGATGGCGTCGAACATCTCCGACGCCCACCCGGATGTCGAATTCATCGGCCCGTGCAATATGTGCCCCTATATGAAGAAAATCACCTTGGAAAAAGTTCTGTGGTCGTTGCACACGATGACCACCCAGATTGAGGTTGCGCCCGAAATTGCCGAAAAGGCGCGTCTGGCCGTGCAGCGCATGATCGACCTTTCTGCGGCAAAGGCCTGATCTGTGGTCACGACCGACCGCGTGGTGATCGTGGGCGCAGGACTTGGCGGGCTTTATGCCGCGCTGGCCCTTGCACCGCATCCTGTACTTGTCATCTCGCCTGAAACATTGGGCGAGGGCGCGTCTTCGGCCTGGGCGCAGGGTGGGATCGCAGCAGCAATGGCGCAGGGCGACACGCCGCAGGCCCATGCACGGGACACTATTGTTGCCGGTGCGGGAACAGTTGATGCAGAAATTGCAGCATTGGTAACAAATGCGGCGAAGGATCATATCCTTGATCTGACCCAGCACGGCACCCCGTTTGATCGCGATGCGGCGGGTAATTACGTCCTGAACCACGAAGCCGCGCATTCGACTGCGCGTGTTGTGCGCGTCAAGGGCGATCAGGCCGGCCGCAAGATCATGGAAACCCTGATTGCAACTGTCCGCGCGACCGCTTCGGTACAGGTGATGGAGCGCGTGGTGGCGCAAGAGCTTATCGTCACTGATGGCCGCGTCACGGGTGTCATGCTTGCCAGACTGAACGGCGACAGCGTCTCGAAACCTGTGGCGCTGCACGCGCCCGCGGTGTTGCTGGCAGGCGGTGGGTCCGGCGGGCTTTATGCGCTGACGACCAACCCACCGCGTATTCGGGGGCAGGTGATGGGACTGGCCGCGCGCGCGGGCGCGAGAATGGCGGATATGGAATTCGTGCAGTTCCACCCCACGGCAATGGATCTGGGGCTGGACCCGGCCCCGCTTGCGACCGAAGCGCTGCGCGGTGCGGGAGCGCGGCTGGTAAATTCCGAAGGTGACTACTTCATGTCCTCGGTACATGATCTGGCCGATCTTGCGCCGCGTGACATTGTTGCGCGCGCGGTGTTCGCACAAACGCAGGCTGGCAAGCGGCCCGTATTGGATACGCGCGCGGCCATTGGCGCTGCGATCCATGACCGGTATCCGGCAGTTGCCGAAGCCTGCCGCAAGGCGGGGCTGGACCCGGTGGCGCAACCGATCCCGGTGGCTGCCGCCGCACATTACCATATGGGCGGTGCTGGGACGGATGCGCATGGGCGCGCCTCGCTTGCCGGGCTTTGGGTATGTGGGGAGGCGGCCTCTACAGGGTTGCATGGGGCGAACCGGCTTGCCTCTAACGGGGTGCTGGAAGCGCTGGTCTTTGCCCGCAAGGCGGCACTGGATATTGGCGAAAACTTGCCAGCGCGTGTCGCGGAGCCTGTGCCGCTCACCCTGCAATTTCTGGCCGGTGGCGTGCCGCCACAGGCCGACGGCGTTACTGCGCTGCGCCAAGTGATGACCGATCTGGTGGGGGTGCGCCGCACTGGCGAGGGGCTGCAACGGGCGCTGGCCCGCATCAGGGCGCTGGAACAGGCGCAGATAGGATCACCCGATTTTGTCAATATGTGCGCGACGGCAACGCTGATCGCTGCTGCGGCACTTTTGCGCTGCGAAAGCCGGGGCGCCCATTGGCGCGATGATTACCCGGAGCCGAACCATGAGAAGGCGCAACGCTCATACCTGACCTTTAGCGAAGCGCTGCATCTGCGCGAATCTGTCTGCACGGAGGCGACATGACTCATTCCCACCTGCCAGACCTGCTGGTTGAACCGCTTGTGCGCGCGGCGCTTGTAGAAGATCTGGGGCCGTCAGGAGATGTGACTTCGGCAGCGGTCATTCCAAATGGCCTGCAATACAGCGCAACGCTGAATGCCCGGCAAGACGGCGTGATCTCAGGGGGGCAGCTTGCGGAACTGGCGTTTCGTCTGGTGGATCCGTCGCTGGTGGTGTCTGTCCTGCGCCCCGATGGTAGCGCCGTGCGTGCTGGCGAGGCGGTTATGACGATACAGGGTGCTGCTACATCTATCCTTTCGGCGGAACGCGTGGCGCTGAATTTCATGGGGCGGCTGTCCGGGATTGCAACGCTGACGGCGCAGTTCGTCGCCGAGACACAGGGTACAGACACCCGGATTACCTGCACGCGCAAAACCACGCCGGGGCTGCGGCTGGTTGAGAAACAGGCAGTGTTGCACGGGGGCGGCGCGGCGCATCGCTTCGGGCTGTCGGATGCGATCCTGATCAAGGACAACCATATTGCAGCCGCTGGCGGAATTGCGCCGGCGTTGCGCGCCGCGCGCGCGAATGCCAGCCATATGCGCCGGATCGAGATTGAGGTTGATACATTGGCGCAACTGAATGAGGTGTTAGAGACAGGCGGCGCGGATGTGGTCTTGCTGGATAATATGACAACGGCAGATCTGTCTGCCGCCGTTCAGCGCGTTGCAGGGCAGGTTATAACTGAAGCATCGGGGACCATGCGGCTGGGGCGGATTGCCGAGGTCGCAGCGACAGGGGTGAATTTCATCTCGGTCGGGGCCTTGACCCATTCGGCCCCTGTGCTGGATCTGGGGCTTGATTTCTAGCGTCAGC
>SLAT01000022.1 GCA_007126715.1 Roseinatronobacter sp. | reverse complement strand
TCGCAGCCACCAACGAGGTGGCACGGAGGTCCGCGATGGTGGCCACCGCCGAGGTGTCGCTGGTGCTGACCGGCGCCACGGTTGCCGTGAGGTCGTTCACGCCCAGCAGTCCGGCTCCCACCGCTTCGCTCAGTCCACCGGACGGCAGGCGTGGCACTGCAATATGAAATTAAAGCGCCAGAGTCAATCTGGCTTCAGAATTTCACGACAACAGAAAGAACGATGACCACCATCATCACCGTTGGGACTTCGTTCATCATCCGGTAATTCCGCCCTGTCAGGGAATTGCCACCCTCTGCAAATATCCGCCGACGCCGTGCGCACCACATGTGAAACCATGTCATCCCGATCAAGCCGATGAACTTGCTCCAGGGCCAGATGGATGACCAATCGATCAAACCAGGGATGGAAACCATCATAAGCCCTGTTACCCAGGCAACGATCATGGCGGGGTTCATGATGACACGAAGCAGTTTCTCTTCCATTGTCTGGAAAACGGCATTCATCCCAGCGCCGTCGGAACGTTCGACATGATAAACGAACAGTCTGGGCAGATAGAATAATCCTGCCATCCAGCTGATAACAGCCATGATGTGCAAAGCCTTGATCCACAAATAGAAGTCACCCAGCATTTTTGCCTCTTCTCTGTTCGGCTATTACTTAATTAAAAAAGATAGAGAAGGGAATGATGTAGTAGTAAGGGCTGTGGATATGGGGATAAGTTTTCCATTCACAGAGTTATCCACAGTCCTGCCTGTTTGAAACCAGAGTTTCAGTGAGATTAAATACTTAGAAATCAGATGCTTAATTTGGAACAAATCAAGAATAGTCGGCATGCCATGTTTGGTTGTCCTATCTTTGCACAGCCCTGCGATTCAAACTTATCCCGTGTGGACAGTTCACCCGGAGTACTTGCGGTATCGGGCACAACGTGCCAGCACTCGTTCCAGATGGGGATATCCCACCAGATTGCTGATGTTTATCACTACGCTTGATCACAAGGTTATCCACATGGCGCTTGTTTTGGCTTCCGGTTCCGAAATCAGACGTAAGATGTTGGAACAGGCGGGCTTGAACCCAGAGGTTAGTATCGCGCGTGTTGATGAAACCGCGATTATTGCGGCATTGATCGCAGAAGACGCCAACCCGCGTGACATCGCCGACACTTTAGCCGAGGCCAAGGCACGCAAAATCTCGGCCCGCTCGCCGGGGCGTCTGGTGTTGGGCTGTGATCAGGTCCTCGCTTATAAGGGTGCGATCCTCGAAAAGCCTTCAACTCGCGAAGAGGCGCGTGAACAGTTGCATTTGCTTCGAGGCGGGACGCATCAGCTTTTATCCGCGGCGGTGTTGTATGAAGATCAAGAACCGGTCTGGCGGCATGTAGGTGTTGCGCGGCTGACGATGCGGAATTTTTCTGATACCTATCTGGAGGGCTATCTGACCCGCAATTGGCCCGCTATCGGCGCTTGTGTTGGCGGCTATAAGCTGGAGGAAGAGGGCGTGCGGTTGTTTGCGCAGATACAAGGCGACTATTTCACCATTCTTGGACTGCCCTTGCTGGAATTGTTGAATTACTTGGCCCTGCGAGGAGAGATTGAAGGATGAGCAAGATCCCGTTGGCTGGTGTGATTGGTTGCCCGGTTGCGCATAGTCGCTCGCCTGTTTTGCATGGTACATGGTTGCGTCAATATGGGCTGAAGGGGCATTATGTGCCCTTACATGTCGAGAAAGATGATCTTCCCCACGTCCTCCGCACGCTTCCGAAAATGGGGTTTGTGGGGGTAAATGTTACAATTCCTCATAAAGAAGCGGCACTTGCATTGGCAGATACGGCCACTCCAATGGCCCGCGCTATTGGCGCTGCCAATACGTTGACATTTGACGATGGTCTGATTCATGCTGATAATACAGACGGTTATGGCTTTCTTCGTAATCTGCGTGATGGCGCCCCAGCTTGGGAACCAACCAATGGCCCTGCGCTGGTTCTTGGCGCGGGCGGTGCTGCACGCGCGGTCATAGTGGCGCTGGCAGATGCCGGAGTGACCCAAATACAGCTAAGCAATCGCACCCGAGCCCGCGCAGAAACGCTGAAGGCCGAGTTGTCAGCACCTATCGATGTTGTTGATTGGTCGGATTGGGCCCTAGCTGCGCAGGACGCGGCATTGATTATCAATACGACCTCTCTGGGCATGGCAGGTCAGCCGGCGCTCGAATTCTCCGAGGGTCTGTTTAATCCGCGAACAGTGGTTACTGACTTGGTATATACACCGTTGGAAACGGATTTTTTGCGACAGGCGCAAGGGTGTGGGTGCGTTACGGTCGATGGTTTGGGCATGTTGTTGCATCAGGCAGCGCCGGGTTTTGAGCGCTGGTTCGGATACAAGCCAGAGGTGAGCGAGGCATTGCGCGCTGCGGTGCTGAAAGCATGAAGCGCCCCTATCGCCTTGGGTTGACCGGCTCTATCGGGATGGGCAAAAGCACCACTGCCGGGTTTTTCTGGGATCTGGGTGTGCCGGTTTGGGATGCTGATGCCGCTGTTCATCGGCTGTATGCCAAAGGCGGTGCGGCCGTCGCGCCCGTGGGTGACCTTTGCCCCGAAGCGGTGATTGATGGAGCGGTCGACCGCACTGTGCTGAAAGAATGGATAGCCGCTGACAAATCAGCGCTTCCGCGTCTTGAATCGATCGTACACCCGCTTGTTGCGCAAGACAGAGAAGCCTTTGTTGCAACTGCAAAAGGGCCGCTTGTGGTGCTTGATATACCACTATTATTTGAAACAGGCGCAGAAGTTGACGGTGTTTTGGTCGTCACAGCGCCCGAGGCCGTGCAGCGTGCCCGCGTTCTTGAACGGCCGGGCATGGATAAGGGGCAACTGGACGCAATACTTGCGCGTCAGATGCCGGATGCCGAAAAACGCGCCCGCGCTGATTTTGTGATACAGACCACGGATATGGACAGCGCGCGGGATGAAGTTAAAAAGCTCGTGGCAAGACTGGAGGCAGAACATGCGTGAACTGGTGCTGGATACTGAAACCACGGGGTTTGAGCCTAGCGAGGGGCATCGCATTGTCGAGATAGGTATTGTCGAGTTGGTCAACCTCATGCCGACAGGCAGGACATACCATCAATATATCAACCCGAAACGCCCCATGCCGCCCGAAGCATTCGAAGTGCACGGCCTTGGGGATGACTTCCTGCGTGATAAACCGATATTTGATGAAATAGTTGATGCGTTTCTGGAGTTTGTGGCCGGTGACAGGCTGGTTATTCACAACGCAGCCTTTGACATGAAATTCCTGAATGCCGAACTTGAATGGTCGGGCCGCCCTGTGCTGCCATTTGATCGTGCCTTTGACACACTGACGCTTGCGCGTAAGAAATTTCCGGGCTCTCCGGCGTCGCTGGATGCTTTGTGCCGCCGGTTTTCCATCGATAATTCAGCACGTTCAAAACATGGCGCGCTACTCGATAGCGAAATTCTGGCTGAAGTGTATCTGGAACTGGCAGGCGGTCAGCAGCCGGATTTCGCGCTGTCTTCGCGCCCTGCGCAGGGCAGTGTCAGTGCAGAACAGCGGGCGATGCCATTGCCACGCAGGTCGCGCCAATTGCCGTCGCGCCTGACCGAAGCTGAAGCGCAGGCACATGCGTCTTTTGTTGCAGGGCTTGGCGAAGCGGCCGTCTGGAAGAAATACCGCAGCACATGAAAAAGCCCCCTGAAAAGGGGGCCTGATCGGTATCTGTCAATGTGAACTCAGTTGGCAACCGGAGCGTCGCCTTTTTGCGCTTGAAGCGCTGCCTGACGCTGTAATTCTTGTTTGTACAGGGCAAGGAAATCGACAGTATCAAGGTTCAGGGGTGGAAAGCCC
>SLAT01000150.1 GCA_007126715.1 Roseinatronobacter sp. | reverse complement strand
CGCACAACCACGAAAGAATAATATGTTGAAAGTGAACTCAAGTCACTCGGCTTCATGTTCTTTGGCTTTACCAGGGAACTCTTGAAGCCTTTGTCTATTTCTTTTTCAAAGTTGTTTGACAACTCTTCGAGGAAAGCGGAAATGGATGTGTTGCCTGATTTTTTTATCCGATTGAAACAAATATTCAATTTAGGATAGATTGCGACATGTGATCCATGCAGCAAAACATCCACATTGTACGGAGTTTTTCTTAAGGCAATTGCGCTTTTGAGGTAAGCAATGCGTTTCTTGAGTCTACTCAACATTTTGCGACTTCTTTCTGCATTTCTGTTTCATGGCGTCACTGCCGCAATAACACGTTCCGCCAGTTTTTCATCCGAGAAGTAAAATGCGCGGTTGTGGATTGCGGTTCGGTCCCAGTCTTGTGACAGGGCTTGCAGAATTTTATCTGCAAGGTCTTTTGCGTCGCCAATCTCGCATAAAAGGCCAGCGCCGGTATTTTCGAGGATTTCGACCGCACCCGGTATTCTGGTCGCCACCACGGGGGTACCCTGTGAAAGCGCTTCGATCACGACATTCGGAAAGCCTTCCCATAGCGAAGAGAGCACCGCCAGATGGGCTTTTGCATACAGGGTTTCGATGTCATCGACATGGCCAAGAAAATCGACATGCCTGTCTATCTCAAGGGTTTTGGCTAGGGTTTTCAGATCTTTTTCAAGCCGACCAGTGCCTGCAATGCTGAGGTTGCATGCAACGCTTTGGCGCGCAATCGCGAAGGCCCGTAGCAGAGTTGCGATATCCTTTTGCTGCTCAAGCCGTGCAACGCAGACAATCCTGTTGGCTTCGCGTTCTGCCTCTGGCTTGGGGTTTTTTGCGATGCTCACACCATTGGGGATCAATGCGATCTGGTCTGCCGCTACGCCCCAATGCGTACGAAGTTCCGTGACCATCTTCTGTGTCAGGGCAATGACAAGGTTGCATTGACGATACCCGAACTTGTGGATCAGCCATTTGAACTTGCGCATGACCAGCCCGCGCATCTGCGTGCGTTCCCATGTGGACAAGGCTTCGCGCAGGATGAGCTTTGGCCGGATGTTGCAGGCCGAGAGAGACAGCAGCATCGCGGGGAGGTTGCTTGCATCCACGACAAGGCAGATATCGGGGTGGTATTGCGCAAGGATCCGCCGCAATGGCGCCACGGCAGACAGGTTGCGTCTGGTCCCGAACACTTCCAACTGAACGGAGTGGTCGGGGACATACTGGTTCAGGCTGGGGGCGTGGCCGCATGTCAGGATGACATCATTGCCATGCGCTGCCAGAATATTCGCGTATTTGACCGCATTTTTTCCCGCCCCGCCGGATATGGCGCGGACATAGATGACGATCTTGGGTTTCTGCATCGCTCCCACGTGGTGCCTCGGGCTGGGATCAGGGGTCAATATCCGGGTGCGTTTCAAAGGCTTTGCGATCCTCGACCTTACCAGTGCGGATATCTTCCCATGTCTTATGCCGCACGATGGGCAGGACGGGTATTTTGCTTCTGGTAATCAGCCCGAGCATGATCCGGTGCTGACCATCTCCAGATTTTATCAACTCGCCTTTCGCTCCGATACATATGACCACTGGGTGGGCATTTTCCTTGAAGCCGTGCTGCTTGATGCTTTCGATCAACCGATCCGCCCGTTCGCAGCGATTGAGAATATCATCGTGATCGCGGCAATCATTCCAGGGGCGCAGGCCCTTTTCGACCTTTTCGACGACAGAAGCGTAAAACTCGGTTTCTTGCCACGGTTTTCTGTTGTGATATCGATCCTCAAGCGCCTTGAACAGCAGTCCATTGCGCGGTGCATAGGGTCTGACATGGGTGTCCCAATCGCCATCTTCGACTATGCCGATGGCGCGGTACTTGCAAAACCGCCCATTACGAAGCGGTGCCAGATAATCTTCCTGCTTCAGATTGTTGGAGCGCAGTGAGGTGTTGATGGCATCGGGCTCAACCCAGATCTGTCTGTACGGGTTTCCCTTGGTCACTGAACCCGGGTGAATTAGCCGATACCACTTCAGGCGCAGCCTGTAGAAGACATGCTGCTGAATATATCCCAGACCTGACCCGCTGCTCATTGCGGCACTCTTAACATAGCGGCGTCCTGCATTCTTGAAACTGGCGATGCTGATAGGGGCTTTGGCATGCAGGAGCAAGCGCGTTGTCCATTCTGGCCGGTTGAGGGCTTGGTCATCTTGGCTTGTGACGACATCGTTACCTAGCTTTCATGCCGGGCGGGTGTGGCTGCTGGCAGGTAATGCTCGCGGTACCAGCGCACGAAGCGGGCAACGCCTTCGCGGGTTTCGGTTGTCGGATGGTAGCCTGTCAGTCGGTTAAGCAGGCTGCTATCAGCCCATGTTGCGGGCACGTCGCCTTGCTGCATGTCCATGTAATTTCGGGTTGCGCTCAGGCCCGTAGCGGCCTCGATCTGGTCGATGAAATCTTCCAGTCGTACCTTGGTTGAATTTCCAATATTGACCACCCGGAAGGGCGCGACCGGCGAGAGGCTGTCGCCCTCGACGCGGTTGCTTTCGGCTGGCACGGCGTCAAAAAGCAGCCTGACGCCGCGCACAAGGTCATCGACATAGGTAAAGTCACGCCACATTTCCCCGTGATTATAGACGTCAATGGGTTCCCCTTCCAGAATGGCGCGGGTGAATTTGAACAGCGCCATATCGGGGCGTCCCCAAGGGCCATAGACCGTGAAGAAGCGAAACATGGTGATGGGCAGATCGTGGATATGCGCCCATGAATGGGCCATCGCCTCATTCGCTTTCTTGGTCGCGGCATAGAATGACATCTGGGTGTCGGCCTTGTCGCCCTCGGCATAGGGCATGTCTGTATTCGCGCCGTAAACCGAGGAGGTCGACGCCATCAGCAGATGTTGGGGTTGTGCGGCGCGCGCGGCTTCCATCAGGTTGAAGGTGCCGATGATATTGGCATCAAGATAGGCGCGGGGGTTCTCGATGGAATATCGCACCCCGGCTTGTGCTGCCAGATGAACGATCACGTCGGGGCGGGCATCCGTCACGGCGCGCGACAGGGCATCTGCATCTTCAAGCATCGCTTCGGTTGCGGTGAAATGCGCGTGCTGGTGCAGCATGTCATGGCGCTGGCGCTTGAGCGTGACATCGTAATAGTCGGTCATGCCGTCAAAGCCCGCGACCTGCCAGCCTTCTTGCAAAAGCAATTCGGCCAGATGAAAGCCGATAAACCCGGCTGTGCCTGTGATAAAGGCGCGCTTCATTCGGCGGCGTCTTTTGTCGTATCCGTCGGGGCGGGGCCAGTGGCACGGCCAACGCCTTCGTATTGCACAAAGCCTGCTGCAATTGCGTCTTCACGACTATAGATGTTGCGCAAGTCTGCCATGCGCGCCGTCGTCATCGATGCGGCCAGACGCTTCAGGTCCAGTGCGCGGAACTCGTTCCATTCGGTCAGGATCAACAGGCAATCTGCGGCGGTTGATGCTGTGTAAGGGTCGGTTTCCCAAGACACGCCCGGTAACAGCGCTTCGCCTTCCTTGCGGCCATGCGGGTCAACCACACGCACGCGCGCCCCGCCGCCCACCAGCGCGGGCACCACTGTCAGCGATGGTGCCTCGCGCATGTCGTCTGTCTCGGGTTTGAAGGTCACGCCCAGAACGGCGATGGTCTTGCCGTTCACAGACCCGCCGCACAGGTCCATCACCTTGTCGATCATCCGCCGTTTGGTCAGGTCATTTACGGCAATCACGGTTTCGGTGATGCGCTGCGGAACGCCATGTTCCTGCCCGATCCGGGCAAGCGCGCTGTTATCCTTGGGAAAACAAGACCCGCCATAGCCCGGCCCTGCGTGAAGGAATTTG
>SLAT01000091.1 GCA_007126715.1 Roseinatronobacter sp. | reverse complement strand
CTAGGTAGCGCCGTTGCGCTGGATTTGGCCGAACTGGACGCGACCCTGCCAGTGCGGCAACAGGCCGATCCCGACGCTTTGCGCTGGCCTGATGCCGACCTGCCGCCCCTCGCCCGCGCGATCGAGATTTTTGCCGCGCAAGAAGGTTTTGCTCCTCATGGTCGTATCTGGATGACGCAAGAGAGTGTCGAGATCATCCCCGAGGGCGCCGGAGGGCCAATGCGCGTATCCTTGATCCGCCTTCAGGCTTTCAATCTGGGCGAAGCCCGCCGCAACGAGTTGATGGATTTTCTCGACGCAAATGCGGTCGCGCCGCTGGAAGCATTCGGCGCCGGGCCGCATGTCGAATGGCGTTTTGTGATGCGCCCGATCCAAGGGATGCGCGCCGATATCGTGGCTGCCGCGCGACATGAAATCGCAGCAGGTGACGCTGTGGATTGTGGCCCCTCAGTCTGCACCTCTCCCGAGCCATTGGATATGGACACTCTCGGGCAAGCCTGCACGGACCTGCCCCCCTCTCAGGTTAGCGGGGCCTTAACAGGGCTGGGGCAAGCCCTTGCCACGCAGAGCGAGGATGCGCAGGCGACAGAATGGCTGGTCGAGCATGGCCTGTGGCAAGCCGATGGAATGCAGATCGTGCCTGTCCAGTCAGGCGCGCCGCAGGCGTGCTGGTGGGCCGCGCAACAGCCCGATTAAACACAGGCTTTCCGCGCAAAACACGCGCCCCCTCTGTTCGAAGGGGGAAGCACTGGCCCTGCGCGGCTAGAGTTCTGCAAACACTCACGCAACGAAGGGACTACAGGATGTTCAGAAGCAAGATCGCAGTCGTTATGGCGAGTCTTTTGGCAGCGCTTTGCATAACGGTTGCCGCACAACCTGTCATGGCACAGCGCGCTATCGAGGGTGCGGCCCCGCATCCGATGGTTCCCCTTCCTGCCGAAGGCTATATCACCCGCGACGAATTCACCGATTTCGCAGAGATCGAGTTTCTGGCCTCGCCCCATCCGGGCGGGCGCGACCCCGATTTTGAAGAAACCGTGCAAGTCGAAGGCGCATGGCGGCAGATGGAATACACTGTCGACGGGTTGGAACTGTCCTTGCTGCGCATGTATCGTGGCTATCTGCAGCATTTTGAGAGCAGCGGGTTTGAGGTGATCTTTAACGGGATCGGCGAAGAGTTGAGTATCCGCGACGGTTATACCTTTATGACCTATGAACGCGATTTTCTGGCACGTACACCCAGCACCTCGTCAGAGAGCAACGCCTATATCCTTGTCCGTAGCCCTGATGAACAGACCATCATCGCTGTGTCGTTCTTCAGCCGCCAGAATGCGCGCCGGATGATGGTCAATGCTGTCGAGATCGAAGAGATGGCCCCGCTGGACCTATTTTCCCCAGAACCGGAACCGGAGCCTGAACCCGAGGTCGTGATGGTTCCGCAAGAGGTAGAAGAACTTGAGTCGGGGCTTGTGCAGGACGGCCGCGTTATCGTCAATGCGATCCTGTTCGAATTCGACCGCGCAGAAATCCTGCCGGAATCTGCACAGGCACTAGAAACCGTGACCGACCTGCTGCGTGGGCGGCCGGAACTGAAGCTTCTTGTGGTTGGACATACTGACGGTGTCGGCAGCTTCGATTACAACCTCAGACTGTCGGTCGAGCGTGCGCAGGCGGTTGTCGGCTGGCTTGGCAACAGGGGGGGAATTGACGCCTCGCGCCTGCGCGCTGCCGGAGCGGGGCCAATGTCCCCGATCACCACCAACCGGACAGAAAATGGCCGCGCTCAGAACCGGCGTGTGGAACTGGTGGAAATCATCGACTGACAACATACTGCCCGGGCAGCCCCAAATGGTGCATTGTCCGGGCAAATTGGTTCTGACGTCCAACCTTTTAATGCCGAAGCGGCGAAAAATGACCTATGTCGCAGTTAATAGCGCGCCCCCTTTGAGTATGCGCATATTGCCCTTAGAATCGAAAGGGTCATTTTTATGCGAACATACTTCCTTGTCTGCGTGCGCGTTCCACTTGTCGCATCAGATGTGACGACCACGCTGACACAACTCGGCTTGGGCGTGCCCCTTGTGGCAAATACAGCAGAAGATGCATTGGATATGCTTGCCGGGCTGGAAACAGGGGCCAACTTGGGACATGCACTTGTGCAGGTTGCGCCTTCCACATTCGCGTCCAGCGCACTTCGGGCCGAGTTGGATCGTCTGGGGGCAAAGGTTGTGCTCTTGCATGACGATCTGCCCTCTGCCGAGCCCGAGTTTCACTTTCCTGTCCTGACCCCACCGTTTTTCACCGAGGACCTAGAGGGGGTTTTTACCTCGCTACGAACCAGTGCATAAGTTGCGTGGGGAGTTCTATCTGTAACTGCGAGAGGCCATATCCTTGTCATTGTCGCACCCGCTGTAAGGGCAAGACCATCTCAACCCCCGCGCGCATTCCGGCAGCATCGCGCCCGTAGTAGCGCCCTTCGGCAAATCCGCGGAGCGGCAGATACGGCAGGGTGTAGCGGGCCTGAATTGCGCCGTAAGTCTGGGTCTGGCGATAGCGATTGTCGATTTTTATCAGTGGTGCATTCACCTTCAACCGGCTGTCGGTTTTGCGCACCCCGCCCCCCGCGCCCAATTCCAGAACACCGGGCACGGGCAGTGCAAATTTCCGCACGACAATGGTTTCTGCCTCAAGAAAACGGGTGCGGGCTTGCAGTGTCACCGCTCCATCAAAAACGAGGAAAATGGACCCGTTTGGCACCCGCAGGCTGCCGGCTGGCAAAACGTACTCCACTTCGCCCTGCCCCAGCCGCACCGTGCCATCCACATGCCAGCCTTCCGCAACAGGTTGAGTCACGCCAACCACAAGCGCCATCTCCTGCCCTGCAATCTCGCGGTAATCTATATCGGCGCTGGCCTTTCTCTTGTCGGACTTAGCCTTTTTCGAGCCTCCGCCCGAGTCGGAGCCAGACTTTTTCGGTCCACCGCCCGAACTGCTCCCAAACAAACCTCCCGAACTGCCCCCAAACAAACCGCCCCCACCACCCCCTGATGCAGACGGCGGTTCAAGAAATTCCGCAACAGCGTGGTCCAGCGCGGCAGGGCCATAGGCCAAATCAGCCTGCGCGAAACGTACCCCGACCTTTGGATCAAGCGGAGCAACGCAGCCGGAAAGGACGAGAAACAGCAAGAAAATCGTCGCTTTCCCTGCACGGATCGGCAGTCGGTGAAATGTCAAAAAACGTGCAAACACTCGCAATAAGCCTTGATTTGAACCAAATTCTTGCGTCATAAACAAATGAATAAATTTAAAATATTTGCGCCCGAAAATTTGAAAAACGAGCACTCGATTTTTGCATTAAAGGATCATTTCGCACATGGCCACAATATCTTTGAATCCCGAATTTGAAACTTTGCTGAGTGGGTTGGGCAACACGAGGCTACCAGATTTTACGCTGGACCATCGCGACCTCTTGCGGAATTTGCGGCTGGATGAAGACGATGTCATTGGCGATATCAGCTTGTCTTCAACCGGCTTGACCGCCCAGTTTGCAAGCCTCGATCCAGATGATAGCGGAATCTACACATTCCGCATCTCTGGCAATGGCATCCAACCCTCCAGCACTTTAGAGGGTTTGCAGCAAGCCATCGAGGGTGGCACCGCCAACGGAACGATCAACCGGATAAGCATCGACTATGGCAACTTGCGCATTGCGCAAGTAGATATTGCGTCCGAAAATCTGACCTTCAGCAGCGGCAACCAAAGCCTAGAGTTGACCGGCGGTTTTCCGGTCACGCTGTCGCAACTGATCAATCTGGTGGATATCCTTGATGGCGAGGCCGAGGGCTCGCTTGAGCAATATGGTTTCACCGGCTTTACCCTGCGCGACGGTAATGAGGTGCTCGCCAGCCTTGAGAT
>SLAT01000039.1 GCA_007126715.1 Roseinatronobacter sp. | reverse complement strand
GCACCTGTCGCGATGATGCGGCCATAGACCAGCACCGAGATGCGGTCGGCCAGCCGGAAGACCGCATCCATATCATGCTCGATCAGGAGGATCGGGGCTTCGTGTTTCAACGCGTCCAGAAAAGTGACAAGGCGGGTTGTCCCTTCTGACCCAAGCCCGGCCATGGGTTCGTCCAGCAAAAAGCATTTCGGGTCCATTGCCAGCGCCACCGCAATCTCCAGAAGCCTGCGTTCGCCGTGGCTGAGCATCGCGGCCTCGACCGAGGCGCGCGGACCAAGGCCCACGCGCGCCAATGTCGCGCGCGCGCCTTCGCGCAAGGCGGTGTCACGGTTGACCGGGCGCAAAAAGCGGTAGCTGTGCCCTTGGCTGGCCTGAAGTGCCAGCATGACATTGCGCAGCGCCGAATAGTCAGGGATCAGCGAAGATACCTGAAAACTGCGCCCCAGACCGGCCTTTGCGCGGCGGGCCACAGACAAGGTGGTGATCTCTGCGCCGTCGAGCCAGACTTGCCCCGCATCAGGTGCGATCTTGCCCGAGACAAGCCCCATCAGCGTGGATTTGCCCGCACCATTCGGGCCGATCAGCGCGTGGATTTCACCACGCTGCAAGGTCAGGGTCACATCATCGGTCGCCTTGAGCGCGCCAAAACTTTTTGACAGGCCGCGCAGGTCCAGAACCGGGTCATCCATTCTGCGCCCTCCCCGCGATCAGGCCGATCAACCCGCCGCGCGCGAAGAGCACGACCGCCAGCAGCACAAGGCCCAACCACAGCTTCCAGTGTTCGGTCAGGCCGCCGAAGAAGACCTCGAACCCCACCAGAATGGCTGCACCTGCCACCGGGCCGAACAGGCGGCCCACACCGCCCAGAATGATGATGACGATCAATTCACCCGACATGGTCCATGCCATCATGGCAGGGCTGACAAAGCGGGTAAGGTCGGCCATCATTGCGCCCGCAAGCCCGGTGATCATGCCAGACAGGATAAAGGCCACCAGTTTGACCCCGAAGGGAGAGATGCCGATGGCGGCTGCGCGGTCAGGGTTCTGGCGGATCGCCATGAGTGCTGCACCAAAGCGCGCGGCGCGCAGCATCGCAAAGAGGCCGAGCACGGCCAGAAGCACGCCATAAGCGATTATGAATAACTCCCACGGTCGCGCGGTGTTCAGGCCGGGAAACTGGTTTCGCACAAAAATGGGCAGACCATCCTCGCCGCCATAAGCGGGCCATGACAGGGTGAAGAAAAACCCCATCTGTGCGAATGCCAGCGTAATCATGATGAAAAAGATGCCAGAGGTGCGCAGGGACAGTGCTCCGACAATACCGGCAATCAGCCCGGACAACGCCATCGCCATGGCCCATATGGGGAGCATCTGGTTGGTGCCGGACAGGCCCAGAACGGTGGTGCCCGAAAAGGCGTGATATGCCGCAATTCCTGCCACATAGCCACCAATGCCCAAATATAGCGCATGACCAAAGCTGACCATGCCGCCCAGCCCAAGTGCGATGTTCAGCCCCACCCCGGCGATTGCCAGAATGGCGATGCGCGTGGCCAGTGTAATTATAAAAGGCTCGCTCGCCATCCATGCCCAGAGCGGCACCGCGAAAAGCGCGCCTGCCAGCAGGGCATTGAGCAGCCATTCCTTGCGGGTGCTATCCATGGGCGGGAAACAGTCCTTTGGGCCGGAAGATCAGGACAAGCGCCATGAGCAGGTAAATCAGCATCGAGGCAAGGGCGGCCCCCACCCCCATCGCCTGCGAGGTGTCCATGAATGTGGCGAACAGGCGCGGCAACAGAAACCGGCCCATTGTGTCGATCACACCAACCAGAAGCGCGCCGACCATTGCCCCTTTGATCGACCCGATCCCGCCAATGACAATGACAACGAAAGCGAGGATAAGCACCGGCTCGCCCATACCGACCTGCACCGACTGGATTGCCCCCACCAGCGCCCCCGCAAGCCCCGCAAGCGCTGCACCGAGTGCAAAGACAATCGTATAGAGCGCGCGGATATTCACCCCAAGCGCTGCGATCATCTCTCGATCGGATTCACCTGCGCGGATCTGGATGCCAAGGCGGGTTTTTGCAATCAACGCCCAAAGGCCGACGGCCACGGCAAGGCCAAAGCCGATCAGCGCCAGCCGGTATAGCGAGTAATCGACGATCCCCAGACGGACCGTTCCGCGCAAGACATCAGGCACATTGAGGTAAAGCGGAAAGGGGCCAAAGATCATGCGCACGCCTTCCGACAGGATCAGGATCAGCGCGAACGTGGCAAGGACCTGGTCGAGATGGTCGCGTGTATAGAGGCGACGGATTACGACAATCTCGATCAAGGCACCTGCTGCCGCCGCCGCCGCGATGCCCGCCATCAGCCCAAGCCAGAAATTGCCCGTCATTCCGGCAACGGCTGCGCATAGAAACGCACCGATCATGTAAAGCGAACCATGCGCGAGATTGATAAGCCCCATCACACCAAAAACCAGCGTCAGGCCGGCGGACATCAGGAAAAGCATCAGCCCGAACTGCACACCATTGAGGAGCTGCTCGAGCACCAGCGCGAGAGTCATGCGACATCACCTTGGGGCGTGGAAGAAAAAGCCCCGGCTAGCGCCGGAGCCCTGATTGCGCGGCTTACATGTTGCAGTTTTCACCATGCACGTCGCGGTGCTCTTCAAAGGCGGTGCCGATGATACGGTTGGTCAATACGCCGTCAACCTCGACCACTTCGCGCACATATACTGTCTGAACCGGGTGGTGGTTTGAGGCAAAGCTGAAATCTCCGCGCACCGAGGCGAAATCAGCGGCGCGCAGGGCGTCGCGGAACGCATCACTGTCCGAAATATCAGCGCTCGACAGGGCCGAGAGGATCAAATTCGCCGTGTCAAAGCCCTGACTTGCATAAAGCGAAGGCAGGCGGTCATAGGCTTGCTGAAACGCGCTGACAAAGGCTTCATTGGCGGCGTTGTCCAGATCGGGCGACCATTGCGAGGTGTTGATAACACCCAGTGCGGCAGAGCCCATAGCGGGCAAAACGTCCTGATCGAAGCTGAAGCCTGCGGAAACAATCGGCAGGTCAACGCCGGATTGTTCATATTGGCGCATAAATGAAATACCCATCCCGCCGGGCAGGAAGATAAACACCGAATCTGCGCCAGAGGCACGAATTTCGGCAATCTCTGCGGCATAATCGGTCTGGCCTACCTGTGTGAACAACTCGCCTGCCAGTTCCCCCTCATAATAGCGCTTGAACCCGGTCAGCGCATCTGTACCCGCAGGATAGTTCGGGGCCATGATGAAGGTATTCTCGTAGCCCAGCACATTTGCGTGCTGGCCCGCGGCCTCGTGCAGCATGTCATTTTGCCATGCTGCATTGAAATAATTGGGGTGACAATTCGCGCCAGCCAGTGCCGAAGGGCCAGCATTGGGCGAGATGTAGAAGATATCTTGCGCCACGGTCGAGGGCACAACCGCCATTGCAAGATTTGACCAGATGATCCCGGTCAGAATATCGGCGCGTTCCGACTGGATCATGCGCTCTGCGATCTGGACCGCCAGTTCGGGGCGTTGGGCGTCATCCTCGACCACAAGCCTGATCGAATGCTCGCCTGCCATTTCCAGTGCCAGCTGGAACCCGTCGCGCACATCGACCCCTAAGCCGGCCCCCCCGCCTGACAATGTGGTAATCATGCCGACCGTGACCGTCTCTGCCTGCGCCGTGCTAACCATTGCGCCAACGGTCAGGGCTGCCAATGCAGTTGTCCTGAGGGTTTTCATGCGTCACTCTCCCTGTTTGATTTATTGCTTTGCGCAAGTGTTGCCCCGAACCGGTGAAAAAGTAAATGTCTTACGCAAGCCGGGGCGGTTGCGTTAAAACAGCTTGTGTCAAAGCGCTGTCAGGCCGTGCCAGCCCGTCGATCACATTGAAATGGTGCTGCCCCGTGGCGACATGCAGGTGCGCGGCACAGCCCTTGCGCGCCCATGCTTCGCGCAACAGGGCCGATTGGCGCAAAAACTCTGGCCGTTCATGCCCGCCGACCCATGCCGTCACGGCAATACCCGGCTTTGGGTCGTGCAGGGCAGGGCTTTCACTGCGCGCTGTCTCATCGGTCAGGCCAAGTTCCGCATTCATCTGTGTTTGCAGCAAAGGGCGCAGGTCATGCAGCCCCGAAATGGACAGAACATGCACGATCCGGTCCAGTATGCTGGGCGGCAGTGGCGTGTCATCACAGATCATGCGTGTCACCAGATGCCCGCCTGCTGAATGGCCGGTCAGGCAGATGGGGCCTGCTATTTTGGCTGCGGCATGTTGGACCGCGCGCGAAATCTGGTCTGTGATCTGTGGGATGCTGGCCTTTGGGGCGAGAGTGTAGCTGGGCAGCGCCACAGCCCAGCCTTGTGCCACAGGCCCTGCCGCCAGATGTGACCAGTAGGATTTGTCGAATTTCAGCCAATAGCCGCCATGCACAAAAACCACCAACCCGCGTGGGTGTGTGTCGGGCAGGAACAGGTCGTAGGTTTCGCGCGGCTGGTCGCCATAGGCTATATCGGGGTGTAGGTTCGCGCCGGCGCGAAACGCCTGTGCCGCCTGTTCCCAGCGCGGCGGATACCCTGCCGCACCATCAATATAGGCCCCATTCGCAAAGGCGTCGTCCCAGTCGATTTCAGTACTCATGTCATATCCAAGCCTATGTCAGCGGTCTTGAAAACACCTGTGACAAGATCGCCCCCAGCGCCGCAGCGTCACCTTCGCTGAAGGCATCCGGCTGGTCGCTGTCGATGTCAAATACAGCAATCAGCCGCCCCGCACTGTCGCGCACCGGCAGCACGAGTTCCGACCGGGTGGAACTAGCGCAGGCGATATGGCCCGCGAAGGCCTCAACATCGGGGACAAGCTGCACCTCGCCCGTACGCGCGCAGGCGCCGCAGACCCCGCGCGAGAATGGAATGACAAGGCAGCCATGCCCGCCCTGATAGGGCCCGATCTTCAGCATGTCAGGGGCGGTGACACGGTAAAATCCTGTCCAGTCGAAGCGCGCATCTGAATGATGCACCTCGCAGGCGACAGTCGCCATCAGGGCCACGGCATCTGTCTCGCCCTCGGTCAGCGCCTCGATCCGCGCTGCCAGCCCGTCATAATCCAGCATTCGGTTTCCTTTCATTGGAGCGGGAGCAAGCGGCGAAGCCGCCTTGCGACGCGCCCGCGCCCCCTCGATGGGGGCAAGGGCGCATCTGGTCGGCGTCAGGGCCGCTCGATTGCAATTGCGGTGCCTTCGCCGCCACCAATACAGATCGCGGCGACCCCGCGCTTCAGCCCGCGCGCTTCCAATGCGTTCAGAAGCGTGACCATGATCCGCGCACCAGAGGCGCCAATCGGGTGGCCAAGCGCACAGGCCCCGCCATGCACATTGACCACATCGCGCGGCAGACCCATCTCATGCATGAAGGCCATCGGCACGACTGCGAATGCTTCATTCACTTCCCAAAGATCAACATCGGATACCGACCAACCCAGCCTGTCCAGCAGTTTGCGCGCTGCCGGAACCGGGGCGGTGGTGAACCAGCCCGGTGCCTGCGCATGGCTGGCATGGCCCCGGATAAAGGCGCGCGGTGTAATACCCTGCGCCTCTGCAAAACTGCGTGATCCCAGAACCAGCGCCGCCGCCCCGTCCGAGATGGACGAGCTGTTAGCCGCTGTCACTGTGCCGCCCTTGCGAAAGGCGGGTTTAAGATGGGGTATCTTTTCCGGTCGGGCGGATTTGGGTTGCTCATCTTCCGACACCACACTGTCACCACCGCGCCCGCTAAGGGTGACCGGCGCGATTTCGCGCGCGAATGCGCCGCTTGACTGTGCGTTCAGCGCGTTTGACAAGGATTGCAGCGCGTAATCATCCTGCGCTTCTCGGGTGAACTGGTAATGCTCGGCGCAATCCTCGGCAAAGCTGCCCATCAATCGGCCCTTTTCATAGGCATCTTCCAGACCGTCCAGAAACATGTGGTCAATCACCTGCCCATGCCCGATGCGTGCACCACCACGCATCTTTGGCAACAGATAGGGCGCATCGGACATGCTTTCCAAACCACCTGCCACCACCAGCCCGGACTGTCCCAGCGCAATCTGGTCATGCGCGATCATTGCCGCTTTCATGCCAGAGCCGCACATCTTGTTCAGCGTGGTTGCAGGCACGGACTCACTCAGGCCCGCAGCAAATCCGGCCTGACGCGCCGGGGCCTGTCCTTGCCCGGCGGGCAGGACGCATCCCATCAGCACTTCCTCTACAAGTGCCGAATCAACTTCCGCGTCACGCAGGGCGCCTGCTATGGCAGAACCGCCGAGCTTAGGGGCGCCCAAACCGGAAAAGACTCCCTGAAATCCGCCCATCGCTGTGCGTGCGGCACCCAGAATGGCTACTTCATGCATGTTTTCAGTTCCTTGGAGACAGGTTCAACAATCTGTTGGTAACACTTTGCGCGTAGCCTCGCCATATCGAAGCTCGGGAAAGGGGTAGATATGCAGATAAGGTATTGTCAAACCGAGGATGCAGTTATCATCAAGATACTTGAGGCGCGTCTTGATGCGGCCGTCGCCATCATGTTCAAGGAAATGATGCGCGATACCGTTGTTGAGGACGGCACCCGCGTTATCCTCGACCTGTCGCAGGTGCAGTTTCTTGACAGCAGTGGTCTTGGGGCGATTGTCGGGGTCATGAAATTGCTTGGCCCAACGCGTCCGCTGGAAATTGCCGCCCTATCGCCTGCCGTGCGCAAACTCTTTCGGTTGACGCGTATGGATACGGTTTTCCGCATTCACGACCATGCCCCGGTCACCAATGAAATTGATACAGACACATTAAGTATCGCCGGATAGTTCGGAACATTCACATGATTTGCATACGTGAAAAACTGTTGGCACAGGCAGAAAGCCGATCAGCCCGCGGGGATAAAACAATGATCAAAGGTGTTGAAACGAAGGTTGATCTGCGACTGCGTTGCGAGGGAAAGCTGTTATCCGTGCGTCAGGCATTGCAACATGTACACCAGTTCCTGTCGGTTCAGGCCGTGCCATGTGCGCTGGTAGAAGACATTGATCTTGTCCTGTCAGAAGCGATGACAAACATTGTGCGGCATGGCTATGGTGGCATTGACGGGGTGATCGAATGTGATCTGGTCGTCAATGACACCTCGGTAGATTGCTGCCTTTCCGATACTGGGCGCAGCTTTGATCCGGCGGGTGCAGGGCGGGCCCCTCCGGAGCCTGATGATTTGGCGGAAGGGGGCTATGGCTGGTTTCTGATCCGCAGCCTTACCAACAAGCTCAGCTATACACGTGAAGGTGGCAGAAATGTCCTGCGCTTCTCGGTGTCGGCCATGCAAGGTATGGGAAAGGATGGCGCCGAGGTGCAGGTCCTGTCCTGTGGATAATGTGTCGGGGCTTGCATACGTTTGCGCAGCGTAACCAAACCCGCGATCCACAGGCCAAGAGAAGATGATGCGCGTTCGCCCGATATGTCGCCGGGTTGGTCGCGATGGTGCATCACAGATACAGATAGTCCTATGATGGGCGGCTGGCCTGCTCTGGCCGATCAGGAGGGCCGCCAGTTATAGGTGCGATTTCAGTCATGCGGCGAATATCCCGGTGCAGCCTTGCCAGAAATCCGCTGTCGATGTCGCCTTTTCCGGCGCGTCCGTTTTCAGAAGAACTGTATCAGATCGTCATCCCGCGCGATTGTGCGCGCGCGTATGACCGTCGTATGCAGGCGCTTGCTATGTGGATCAGGGTTGATCTGGGTCCCCAAGCGACAGGGCAATGTCACGCAGGATATATTTCTGGATCTTGCCTGTGGCTGTTTTTGGCAAGTCCTGAAAGATGACCGTTTTCGGAGCTTTGAAACCCGCGAGCCTCTGGCGACAGAATGCGATGATCTCTTCCTCGGCGGCGTGCATTCCGGGCCGCAACTCGACAAAGGCGCAAGTCGCTTCGCCCCATCGCGTATGCGGGCGGGCAACGACAGCGGCGCTGGCGATCGCAGGGTGGCGATACAGAATCGCTTCCACCTCGACCGAAGAGATATTCTCACCGCCCGAGATGATCACGTCTTTCAAACGGTCGCGGATTTGAACATATCCGTCCGGATGCACGACCGCACCATCACCTGACCAGAACCAGCCGTCCTTGAACGCCGCCTCAGTGGCTTGCGTGTCTTTGTAATACCCTTTCATCACAGTGTTGCCGCGAATGGCGATTTCGCCCTGTGTCGCACCGTCCGAGGCGACGTCTTTGCCTGTCTGACGATCTATCACGCGCAGGTCTTCGAGCATGGGTAAGGCCACGCCCTGCATGGCCTGCTTTTCAGCACGTTCCGAGGCAGGCAAATCGGCCCATGCATCCTGCCACAGGCATTGGGAAATATGCCCGTAGGTTTCCGTCAACCCATAGACCTGCATGATTTCCAGCCCCAGCGCTGCGGCCTTTTCCAGCACGGAGGGCGGCGGGGGTGCGCCTGCTGTCATCACCTTTATGGGGGGCGCAAAGGGTTTGGCCGGACCGCCTCCGCTCTCGGCCAGCATTTGCAGAATAACGGGCGCCGCCCCCAGATGCGTGACCCGGTGTTCTGCCATAGCTTTCAGCAGGGTTTCTGCGGCCATATCCTCGGCAAATATCATATGCGCACCGACAATTGCCATCGCCCAAGGGTGGTTCCAGCCATTGCAATGGAACATTGGCACAACAGACAGATAGGTGGGGTTTTGCGGCAGTGACCACGCCGCGACTGTGCCAAGGGCCATCAGATAGGCACCGCGATGGTGATAGATCACGCCTTTCGGCTTGCCTGACGTGCCGGATGTGTAGTTCAGCGCCAGGGCCTGCCCCTCGTCTTGCGGCAATGACCAAGGGTGCGGGGGGGTGTCGGTCAACGCGTCATAGCTGGTTTGCCCAAAGCCATGCATGCCGGTTCGGGGCATGTCGATCACCGGCAAGGTCTTGCTGTTTTGCGCAAAGGCCTCTTTGAGAAGATCCGCAAGCGCGGGGTCCGCAAAAACCAGCTTTGCGTCGGAATGCGACAGGATATAGGCGACTGTCTCGCACTCCAGCCTAGTGTTGATCGTGTTCAGCACGGCCCCGACCAGGGGCACTGCGAAATGCAGTTCGAACAATTCGGGCCTGTTTGGCGACAAAACCGAAACCGTGTCGCCTATGCCGATCCCGCGTGCCGATAATGCCGCCGCAATTGCACGAACACGGTCGGCAACTTCGGCCCAGCTTCTGGTGAGGCCCAGATAGCTGGTCGCAGGTTTCCGGGCATAGACAAGGCTGGCCCGCTTCAGAAAGGACACAGGCGAGAGCGGCACGAAATTCGCGGGTCCGAAATCGGCGGTTTCAAACTCTGATCGCATGGCCTTGTCCTCGGGTCAGAAGATGCAGTCGGTCTGGGCAATGCGTGCCGCCATACGGAACGGCGCGCATCTTGGCCCTTTGGTCTGCGTGGCGTACACGCGTTCAGGCATTTACATCGACCACCACGCGCCCCTTGACCTGACCTTTCAGGATATCTGCGCCAAGTTGCGGCAGATCGGCCAGGGTCGCGGGCTGGGTCATGGCCTCAAGCTTGTCCATAGGAAGGTCGCGCGCGATCCGTTCCCATGCGCGCAGGCGGTTGTCATAGGGTTGCAGCACAGAATCGATCCCCAGCAGGTTCACGCCGCGCAACAAAAAAGGAATGACCGTGGCCGGAAGGGCCGCGCCACCCGCAAGCCCGACTGCAGCAACAGAAGTGCGGTATTTCATCTGCCCCAGAACGCGCGCCAGCATTGCGCCACCTACAGCGTCAATACACCCTGCCCATAATTCGGATTCCAGCGGGCGCTTGACGGTTTCATTCAGCATCTCGCGCGGAACGATCTGGCTGGCCCCAAGGTCGCGCAGATAGCTTTCCGTCTCTGGCCGTCCGGTGACAGCCGCGACCTCATGCCCAAGGGCGGCCAGCAGGGCAACCGCGACCGAGCCGACACCGCCTGCGGCCCCGGTCACCAGAACCGGCCCTTCGCCGGGGCGCAGGCGGTGTTCTTCCAGCGCCATGACCGCAAGCATGGCGGTGAAACCGGCGGTGCCGACAGCCATCGCTTGCCGGGTCGAAAGCCCGTCGGGCAAGGGAACCAGCCAGTCCGCCTTGACGCGAGCTTTCTGGGCATAGCCGCCCCAATGCGCCTCGCCCACGCGCCAGCCGGTCAGCACCACCTTGTCGCCGGGTTTGTAGCGCGTGTCATCCGATGCCTCGACCGTACCGGAAAAATCGATGCCCGGAATATGCGGGTAGTTGCGCACCAGCCCGCCACCGGGGCCAATACACAGCCCGTCCTTGTAATTGACGGTCGAGTAGTCCACCGCGACTGTGACTTCGCCCTCGGGCAGTTGGTCTTCGCTGATCTGCGTAACCTCGGCATGGGTCTTGCCGTCGTCGTTCTTGGTGACCAGAAGTGCGTTGAAGCTCATCTTTCTCTCCTTTTGTTATGCGCGGTCATTCCAGAATGCAGCATGAACCTGCGCGCCGCGCGGCCCCTCTGGTGTCTGGACGACCAGCTCGGTGCCAGCGTCCCAATGCGTCATGCGGACCATGCCGATGGCAACATTCGTGTTGTAATCGGGTGACCATGCGGCGGAACTGATGCGGCCCACTTTTTCCCCCTTTGCCGTCATGACCGGCCAGTAGCGGTCACAGACCCCCACCTTCGGCCCGTCAATCGAGAGGGGCCTGATCTGCTGCACCGGCCCTTCCTTGGCGACGCGCAACAGCGCATCGCGCCCGATACAGCCAATCGCACTTTGGGTGTTGCAAAACCTGCCCAGCCAGCATTCATGCGGGGTGTTGTCGTCGGTCATGTCATTGCCGTAACTGAGCAGCCCGCTCTCAATGCGCTCAATCAGGTTGGGACAGCCTGCATGGACATCCAGATCGCGCCCGGCTTCCATGAGCGCATTCCACAGCGGCATACCCATGTCAGAGCCGTTGACATAAATCTCGAATCCGCCTTGCTTGGAATAGCCCGAACGCGCGATCACCATATCCCGGCCCTGAAAGTCGAAATGCCCGAAACGGAAAAAGCGAATGCGGCTGATGGCTTCGCCAAAGACCCGGATCATCAATTCTTCGGCTTTCGGCCCCTGAACGGCAAGCGGAGAGATGTCAGGCTCGTCAACCAGCACATCCAGCCTGTAGCCATAGGCCAGCCCCTTGACCCAATATAGCAGGTCACTGTCGGCAATGGATATCCACCAACGATCCTCGGCGAGTTTTACCGCCACAGGGTCGTTCAGCATACCGCCCGTTTCATCGACAATCGGGACATAATAGCACTGTCCCGCCAGCATTCCGCGCAAATCGCGCGGGGTCAGCATTTGTATCAGCCGGCCCGCGTCCGGCCCACGGATTTCGACCTGACGTTCGCAGGCGACATCCCAGACCTGCACGGCAGATTTCAAGTGGTGATAGTCTTCCTCGACCGACCGGAATACGGTCGGCAGAAGCATGTGGTTATAGACCGTATAGGCCTTGACGCCTGCGGCCTCGACACCCTCGGAAAAGGGGGTGCGCCGCAAACGGCGCGAAGGGGACAAAAGCGGCAGGTTCACCGACCGGGGCCTTTCCAGTCGATCTGACATATTTCTGCACTGCGCCCGTCAAAATCCCAGACACGGCCAAAGGCGCGCACGCGGCCCTTTGTGGCGGTGGCGACGGTAATATCAGGCCCCATCCAGTATTCGGTATTGGTGACAACAATCTCGCGGTCAGGGTCCGCGCCGCGCACAGGGACCACCTCGCCCTGAATTTTCTTGCCAACCATCAGGCGGCGTTTGTCGCCTTCATTCTCATAGGTGATTGCCGCGCGTTCCGCGCCCAGAAATTCGCTGACCAGCATCCCGAACAGCCCCGTTGTGCCGCGTGCAGCACCCGAGAAGATGTTGACCAGCGCGTCATAGGCCGCATCTGTGGCGCGGTCATCTATGAAAGCCGCCGCCTGCCAGTTGCCGCGCGCCATGAGGCCCGGAATCTCCAGCAGCAGCCCGACATTCAGGCCCGACAGGTCATCGTCGCCGTAATGGCCGCTGTCAATCCGCACCCCCGCCCATGCCTGACAATAGCCCTCTGTGGGCGCGTGTTTGCCAAGGCTGACGACGCAGGGGCAAAACACTGTGCAGTTGCAGTTCAGAATCAACTCGCCCTTGATCGCCCAAGGCGCGGTGCCCAAGGCGGGTTTGTCCAGTATGTCGCTCATGTCCATCCTCCCAATTCAAAAATCACCACTGCCGCGCTAGTGGCCAGCAGCCCATAGCCCACCGGGCGCGTTATGATCGCCCCGATTGCAGGCAGTTTTTCTAGTGTCATCAGCACCATGGCGCCCCCCATCCACAGCAGGTTCATGGTACCGCCTACAAAGGCCAGCGCCATCAATGCCCAGCAACAGCCAAGGCAGACCGCCCCCAGCCGCAGCCCCATACGCCACGGCCCCTCATCCCAATGCTGCATGAAGAATGTCAGCGGACGGCGGCATTTTGACAGGCAGGCATCCTTGAGTGTTGAAAACTGGTAAATACCGGCCCCTGCAAGCAAGAACGCTGTGAGCCAGATGTTCACACTTTCGCCCAAAGGGTTCAGCAATCCGCCCGATGCCAGCGCAAGCTGCGCGCCAGTTGCCAGCACTGCAAAGCCAAGCCAGACCAGAAGATACCCGCCCAGCAACAGACCAAAGCCCGACGCATGGGCGCTTTGCACCAGATCATCCCATGTGGCGAGTGCTGGAAATGCTGTCGGGGCCATCATCGCCGCCGACATGAGTGCCCACATCAGAAAAATGTTGGGCGCACCAGCAAGGCCGGGTTCAATCCGGCACAGCGCCTCCCAGAACTCGGCCCCGTACAGGTTGGCGGCTGCAATCAGGTCTGGCGGCAGTTGCATGGCATATAGCAACACCCAAGCCAGAATGACCCCGGCATAAAACCCCAGCCAATGCGGCGCTCGGATTTTTCGCAAACCGGATGCAAGCTGCATGAAAACCTGCCTTTTCGAAACTGGCGTGACGGGTCGGGGGTTGGCTGGATGGCGCAAGTCTTATATGTCAGACATATCAAGACGCATAGGGTCTGGCAAACACTAATTGTCTTACATTTGCCGGGGGCATGAAATTGAAAACTGATCTGGACAGCGCGCGCGACTATTCCCAGCAGATCGCCCAGACGATCCGCGATGCGATTATCGCGGGTGACCTGCCGGTTGACGGACGCTTGCCCTCAGAGGGGGATCTGGCGGCGCGATTTGGCGTCTCGCGCCCGACAGTGCGCGAGGCTTTGAAACGGCTGGCCGCTCAAAACCTGATCCGCACCCAGCGCGGTGCCACGGGTGGCGCTTTTGTGAACCGGCTGAACTTCGAGCAGGCGCAAGAGCATATGGTCACGATGGCCACGCTTTTGCTGTCCATGAATAGGGTTGATTTCGAAACCGCTGTTGAAGCGCGGTTTTCCCTGGAGCGGACCTGTCTGCCCCTTGCCTGCACCCGGCGCGGCCCCGAACATCTGGCGCGTTTGCGGTCTGAAATCGCGCGTCAAGCCATTGACGGGCTGACGGATGAGGGGTTTTGCGCGTCAGATGTGGCGTTTCATCGGGCGCTGGTGGATGCGGCGGATAATCCGGTCTTGTCATGGCATCTGGCGGGCGCAGTGGAGGCGATGCAACCGCTGATGAACATGATTACATATACCGCAAGATCGCGCGCGCAGATCATCGCGTTGCATAGCGCGCTGGCCTGTGCACTGGACGACAGGGATTTGGCCGCAGCCAATGCGGCGATGGATGAACTAAATGCCTACACGTTAGAATTGGGCAGTGAAATCCGAACGCGGCGCGATCGGAATAGAAGTTGAAAAACCTGTGCCTGGGTCCGCGCTGGTCAATT
>SLAT01000254.1 GCA_007126715.1 Roseinatronobacter sp. | reverse complement strand
GAAGTCCTTGATCTCGTTGGTGACATGAGGGATCACCTGGATCGTCTTGCCGAGGTAGTCGCCGCGGCGCTCTTTCTCCAGCACGTTGGAATATATCCGCCCTGAGGAAACCGAATCGGTTCGCCGTGCAGCAACGCCGGTGAAACGCTCGTAATGTCCAAGGTCCAGATCGGTTTCGGCCCCGTCATCGGTGACAAAGACCTCACCATGCTCGAAGGGCGACATGGTGCCCGGATCGACATTCAGATACGGGTCCAGTTTGCGCAAGCGAACTGTGAAACCGCGCGCCTGCAACAGCGCGCCGAGTGCGGCAGAGGCAAGCCCCTTGCCCAGACTGGATACAACACCGCCGGTAATGAAGATATAGCGCGCCATGGTCCTGCGACCCCCCGTGAAATGCGTTTTACCGGTCATATGCCTGTCATCAGGCAGCAACCATCACGGGATTTGAGCAATAGTCCAGTTCCGCCCAAACCGCAAGACAGCCGCTAGATCAGGCGGTAAAAAAACACGCCCCACACTAAAGATTGTGTCTACTGCTTAATCCGCTGGCGGTGGTGCCAGGGTGTCATCCGATGCTGGGGGTGGCAACAGGCTGTCGCTGAGCGGCAATGCAGGCGCTTCTGGCGCGCTTGGCGCAGTTGGTGTCCCCAACCGGTCCAGCACAGAGCTGCTGGCGGATTGTTGGGCTGCTATAACAGTCAGCGTCAGCGAGGTCGCGATAAACGCAATCGCAAGAATCCAGGTGAGTTTCGCCATCGCGGTCAATGGCGGGCGTCCCGCGTTGGCACTACCGTCGCCTCCGCCAATGCCAAGCCCCCCGCCTTCAGAGCGCTGCATCAGCACGACGCCGATCAGCGTCAGCGCCAGCAAGAGATGGACAATCAGCACGACATTCTGCATCAGGACAACCCGTCTTTCATTACGCGGCCTACTTAGGCGTTGAAGCGCTATCCCGCAACCCCTGTTTACCGTCTGCACATGGGAGGCGTGGCGTTATTTCGGGTTTCCGTTCCCGCATGACAGCGTTAAGAGGGCTGTCGGGTCGCATATCTTATCAGGAGAGCATTCATGGCCAATGTCGTCGTTGTCGGCGCTCAATGGGGTGACGAGGGAAAAGGCAAGATCGTGGACTGGCTGTCCGAGCGTGCCGATGTAATCGCCCGCTTTCAAGGGGGCCACAATGCCGGGCATACTCTGGTCATTGACGGAACAGTGTACAAGCTGTCGCTTTTGCCCTCTGGCATCGTGCGCGGCGGCAAGCTGAGCGTCATCGGCAATGGCGTCGTTCTGGACCCATGGCATCTGATCAAGGAGATCGAAGGCTTGCGCGGACAGGGTGTCACAATCACACCCGAAACCCTGATGATCGCCGAGAATACCCCACTGATTCTGCCCATTCACGGCGAGCTGGACCGTGCTCGCGAAAGTGCCAACAACGTCGCCAAGATCGGCACCACCGGGCGGGGCATTGGCCCGGCCTATGAAGACAAGGTAGGTCGACGGTCGGTGCGTGTCGCCGATCTGGCCGACCCTGCCACGTTGGCCACCCGGGTTGATCGTGCACTGGTTCATCATGACGCGCTGCGCCGGGGTCTGGGGATGGAAGAGGTTGACCGCGATGCGCTACTGGCTGCGCTGACCGCTATCGCCCCCGCTGTTCTGGAATATGCCGCGCCAGTATGGAAAGTGTTGAACGAAAAACGCAAAGCTGGGAAACGCATCTTGTTCGAAGGGGCGCAAGGCGCGCTGCTGGATATTGATTTCGGCACTTATCCCTTCGTAACCTCCTCCAACGTGATCGCCGGTCAGGCTGCCACAGGTGTGGGCCTTGGGCCAGGTGCGATCGACTTTGTGCTGGGGATTGTGAAAGCCTACACCACCCGCGTTGGCGAAGGCCCCTTCCCTGCTGAACTTAACGACGCAGACGGCCAGCGACTGGGCGAGCGCGGGCACGAGTTTGGCACTGTCACCGGGCGCAAACGGCGCTGCGGCTGGTTCGATGCCGTGCTGGTACGCCAGACCTGCGCGACAAGCGGCGTCAACGGTATTGCGCTGACGAAACTGGATGTTCTCGACGGGTTCGAGGTTCTGAAAATCTGCGTGGGTTACGATCTGGACGGTACACGACTGGACTATTTGCCCATCGCCGCCGACCAACAGGCGCGCTGCACACCGATCTACGAGGAAATGCCGGGCTGGTCCGAATCGACCGAGGGTGCGCGATCATGGGCCGATCTGCCTGCGGCTGCGATCAAATATGTCCGCCGCGTGGAAGAGTTGATTGATTGCCCAGTCGCTCTACTATCCACATCACCGGAACGCGAAGATACAATCCTAGTCACGGACCCGTTTGCAGATTGATGACCTTATCTTGGAAAGCACGTAGACGTTGGGCGCTATTCGCGCTGGTGGTGGCCTTGCCGCTCTATATCGTGGTGGCAGTCACCATCGTGACCCTGTTTGAGCGGCCACCCTTTTTGCTGGAGCTAGCAATTTATGTGGTGCTTGGCATTCTCTGGGCGTTTCCATTGAAAAAGCTGTTTATGGGTATCAGCCAACCGGACCCGGACGCACCGCGTCAGGACTAGACCCCAGCACCCTCTGAGGGGTTTCGTCTTTGTCGGAGCTACGCTTGCGCCGTCATGTTTTCTGGGTCCGCTTCACGGGATCGAGCCGCTGTTCCGGTGCTCTCAACTGCGCGGAATCAAGGGCGCCAGCCCGCCGCGACTCCGCGGAATGCCTATAATGGCGCGCTTTGAAACAACTGCACCTTCAACCCGCCATGCGGCAAAAGCGGGCCGGGGGTCAGGTTCAGGCCGGTCACATGCGCGAGTTTGCGATCCGATGTAACAAGCCCGACGCGCCACCCCTTCATCTGCGTTTTCAGCACTTCGCCAAGGCTTGCATACAGGCCATACAGCAATTTCGGGCTGCTGATCCGCGCGCCATAAGGGGGGTTTACCATTACCAGTCCCGGGGGCGTATCGGGGCGCTCCAATGCCCCAAGAGGTTGGCAGACAAACCGCGTGCATTCAGCCACACCGGCACGTTCGGCATTCTGCTGACTGTTGCGAATAGCGCCTTGGTCACGATCAAAGCCGAAAAACTGCGGCTTGGCCAAGGTCGAACTGGTCGCACGCATCTTTTTCCATGCGCGCGCATCGAAACTGGCGAATTGCTCGAACGCGAAACTGCGCGTGCGCCCCGGTGCCAACCCTGCGGCAATCTCAGCGGCTTCGATCACGAATGTGCCCGATCCGCACATCGGGTCCAGAACGGGTTGCGTCCCGTCATAGCCCATCTGGCGCAGAAACAATGCGGCCATTGTTTCACGCAAAGGCGCTTTGCCTGTCGCAAGTTTGTGGCCGCGCTTGTGCAACCCCTCGCCCGATGTGTCGAGCGACAAGGTCACCAGATCATCCTCGATCCGCACCATGAGCCGCAACGCAGCCCCCGCATCAATCGGCGCGCCCAGCGTTTCGGAAATCGCACGTTCCACGCGTTGCGCGGCAGCCCCCTTGTGGTAGATTTTTGATCGCGCGCAAATGGCATCCACCTTGACCGGAACATCCGCGCGCAAGAAATCCCCCCACGGAAATTTCCGCGCGCGCTTGTCCAGTTGCGCCAGATGCATTGCGCGAAATTCGCCAATGCGTACCAGCACCCGGCTGGCCCCGCGCAGCCACAGATTTGCGCGCCAGACCTTGTTCCAATCGCCCGACGTCTCCACCCCGCCCGGCACGGCAACAGGGTCCGGCAGGCCAAGGGCGCGCGCCTCATCTGCCAAAACAGGCTCTAGCCCCGGAAGGCAGGCCAGGAATATCTGAAAATTCTGGTCACTCATGCCAGCGCCGATACGGGGAATTTCCGCATATGACCAGCGCAAAAGCGCGCTTTGCGTGGCAAGTGCGGGGCGCGTGAAACGCGACCCGCACGGGGGTGG
>SLAT01000034.1 GCA_007126715.1 Roseinatronobacter sp. | reverse complement strand
TTTGTGGGACGGGCCGCTTGTGGTCAAAGGGGTGTTGGACTCGCAAGACGCATCCCCACTGCGCGCGGCCGGGGTCGATGCGATCTGGGTGTCCAATCACGGTGGGCGGCAATTCGATGGCGCACCATCGGCGCTTGACGCCCTGCGGCAAATACGCGCGACACTTGGCCCGGAAATGCCGCTGATCTATGACGGCGGAATTGAATCGGGCCTTGATGTGCTGCGCGCACTCGCCTTTGGCGCTAATTTCGCCATGCTGGGGCGCGGGTGGCATTACGCGCTTGGCGCCCTTGGGACACAGGGTGCCCCCCATCTGGCGCAGATCCTGCGCGACGATCTTGCCAGCAACATGATGCAAATGGGAATCACCCGCCCCGAGGGTGCAATGAGTCAGGCTTGGGCCCGTATACCCGAACCCGAATCCTAACGAACTGTTGCAAATGCTTTACGATCACGCAGAAATCAGTCTAGAAACCTGACCAACACCAGCGCTTCTTTCTTCAAAGGGACACATATGGCCGAGTTCAAGAAAATCCTCATCGCTAACCGGGGTGAAATCGCCATCCGCATCATGCGGGCCGCCAATGAGTTGGGCAAGCGTACCGTCGCTGTCTATGCCGAAGAGGACAAGCTGGGGTTGCATCGCTTCAAGGCAGATGAAGCTTACCGCATCGGTGAGGGAATGGGGCCGGTTGCGGCCTATCTGTCGATTGATGAAATCATCCGGGTCGCCAAAAGCTCTGGCGCGGATGCCATTCACCCCGGCTACGGGCTGCTATCCGAGAACCCCGATCTGGTCGAAGCCTGTGTTGCCAATGGCATCACCTTTATCGGCCCCAAGGCCGAGACCATGCGCGCCCTTGGTGACAAGGCCAGCGCGCGGCGCGTGGCGATCGAGGCGGGTGTTCCGGTCATCCCCGCAACCGAAGTTCTGGGCGAAGATATGGACCACATCCGCGCCATGGCCGAGAAGGTCGGCTATCCGCTGATGCTCAAGGCCAGCCACGGCGGCGGCGGGCGCGGCATGCGCGCGGTCACCAGCCCCGAGGAACTGGAAGCGAAGGTGCGCGAAGGCCGCCGCGAGGCCGAGGCCGCCTTTGGCAATGGCGAGGGGTATCTGGAAAAGATGATCCAGCGCGCGCGCCATGTCGAGGTGCAGCTTCTGGGGGATACGCACGGAAACCTGTATCACCTTTATGAGCGCGACTGCACGGTGCAGCGGCGCAACCAGAAAGTGGTCGAGCGCGCACCCGCACCCTATCTCAGCGATGCCCAGCGCGCCGAAATCTGCGAATTGGGCCTGAAAATCGGACGGGCCGTGGGCTACCAGAATGCTGGCACGGTCGAATTTCTGATGGATATGGACGAAGAGAAGTTCTACTTCATCGAGGTCAATCCCCGCGTTCAGGTCGAACACACTGTGACCGAAGAGGTTACAGGCATAGATATCGTCAAGGCGCAAATCCGCATTGCCGAAGGCGCCACCCTGTCAGAGGCGACAGGCACACCAAGTCAGGGCGATGTCACATTGTCGGGCCATGCGCTTCAATGCCGCATCACGACCGAAGACCCGCTGAACAATTTCATTCCCGATTACGGACGCCTGACCGCCTATCGCAGCGCCACGGGTATGGGCATCCGGCTTGATGGTGGCACAGCCTATGCGGGCGGCGTGATCACACGGTATTACGATTCGCTTCTGGTCAAGGTCACGGCTTGGGCCCCGACCCCGACCGAAGTGATTGCCCGCATGGACCGGGCCTTGCGCGAATTCCGAATTCGCGGGGTCAGCACCAATATCGCCTTTGTCGAGAACCTGCTCAAACATCCGACTTTTCTGGACATGAGCTACACCACCAAATTCATCGACACGACCGAGGATCTGTTCCATTTCCGCAAACGCCGCGACCGGGCGACCAAGATCCTGACCTATATCGCGGATATTACCGTAAACGGACATCCTGAAACCGCCGGGCGCGCTATGCCGCATGAGGGCCTCAAGACGCCGGTTGCGCCGATAATGTCTGGAACTCCGCCGCGCGGCGCCAAACAAATCCTCGACGAACAAGGGCCACAAGCTGTTGCCGACTGGATGGCGGCGCAAAAGCAGCTTTTGCTGACCGACACCACCATGCGCGATGCACATCAATCCCTTCTTGCCACGCGCATGCGCTCGATCGACATGATCCGTGTAGCGCCAGCCTATGCGCATATGCTGCCGCAGCTTTTCTCGGTCGAATGCTGGGGGGGCGCGACCTTTGACGTGGCTTATCGCTTCTTGCAGGAATGCCCATGGCAGCGCCTGCGCGACTTGCGCGAACGTATGCCCAACCTTATGACGCAAATGTTGCTGCGCGCCTCGAACGGGGTGGGCTATACCAACTACCCCGACAATGTGGTGCAGTTCTTTGTCAAACAGGCCGCTGAAACCGGCGTGGATGTGTTCCGCGTCTTTGACAGCCTGAACTGGGTCGAAAATATGCGCGTGGCAATGGATGCCGTAATCGAGTCCGGCAAGGTCTGCGAAGGCACGATCTGTTATACAGGCGATATCCTGAACCCTGATCGCGCGAAATATGACCTGAAATACTATGTCGCAATGGGCAAGGACTTGCGCGATGCAGGTGCACATGTCTTGGGGCTGAAAGATATGGCAGGACTGCTGAAACCCGCCTCGGCGCGCATTCTGGTCAAGGCGCTTAAAGAAGAGGTTGGCTTGCCAATCCATTTTCATACGCACGACACAGGCGGGATTGCAGGCGCGACCATCCTCGCCGCCGCAGAAGCCGGAGTGGACGCAGCCGATGCCGCGATGGATTCCTTTTCGGGCAATACCTCTCAGCCGACGCTCGGCTCCATCGTCGAGGCTTTGCGCTTTACGGATCGCGACACTGGCCTCGACATGAAAGCCATTCGCAAGATTTCGGATTACTGGGAAGATGTGCGCCTGCATTACGCCGCGTTTGAATCGGCCCAGCAAGCCCCCTCTTCAGAGGTATATCTGCATGAAATGCCCGGCGGACAGTTTACCAATCTCAAGGCGCAAGCGCGCTCGATGGGGCTGGAGGAACGCTGGCCTGAAATCGCGCGCACCTATGCCGATGTGAACATGATGTTCGGCGATATCGTCAAGGTCACGCCCTCATCCAAGGTGGTCGGTGACATGGCCTTGATGATGGTCAGCCAAGGCCTGACCCGCGCCGATGTCGAAAACCCAAACAAGGATGTCAGCTTCCCCGACTCTGTCATCGACATGCTCCGTGGCAATCTGGGCCAACCCCCCGGCGGTTGGCCCGACAAAATTCTGCATAAGGTGCTGAAAAGCGAAACCCCGCAGACCGACCGGCCCGGCAAACATCTGCCCCCGGTCGATCTGGAGGCGATGCGTGCAAAGCTGATAGAAGACCTTGAAGGCTTCAAGGTCGATGATGAGGATCTGAACGGTTACCTCATGTATCCAAAAGTGTTTCTGGATTATATGGGCCGTCATCGCGTTTATGGTCCGGTGCGGACCTTGCCGACCCGGACGTTCTTCTACGGAATGGAACCGGGTGAAGAGATTTCGGCCGAAATTGACCCGGGCAAAACGCTTGAAATCCGCTTGATCGCCCTTGGCGAAACCACCGATGACGGCGATGCGAAAGTGTTTTTCGAATTGAACGGGCAACCGCGCACAATTCGTGTCCCCAATCGCGAGGTCAAGGCCAAGACGGCACAACGCATGAAGGCGGATCCAGCGAATCCCGATCATATCGGCGCCCCGATGCCTGGCTCTGTTGCGTCAGTCGCGGTCAGTGTCGGCAAGACGGTCAAAGCGGGCGATCTGTTGCTGACGATCGAAGCGATGAAGATGGAAACGGGCCTTCATGCTGACCGGGACGCGACAGTGAAAGCGGTGCATGTGCAGCCCGGCACCCAGATCGAAGCGAAAGACCTGTTGATCGAAT
>SLAT01000249.1 GCA_007126715.1 Roseinatronobacter sp. | reverse complement strand
CGATGGTGGCGAGCGCGTTGGGCATCAGGTTGTCGAGATCGAACGTCTCCATGAGGTCGGTGTTCCAGATCAGCGAGCGGTCGGTGACTTTCACATCCGCCATCTTGGCGGCAACTGCTTTCATCTTGGCGCAGCCTTCGGCCAGTGTCTTGTCGGTGCGGAACACGGCAGCATCGTCCTGCATTGTTTTTTGCATCTCAAGACGCAAATCGGCAGTCGGGATTGCACCATCAAGGTTACGGAAATGCTCGAAGCGTTCCAGCGCCCTGTCGACGCTTGCTTTGTTCAGCGTTGGATTGGGGGCCTTCGGGTCGACCACTTGCCCCGCACGAATGGCGGCTGCACGCCCAAACACCACAAGGTCAATCAGACTGTTGGACCCCAGCCGGTTCGCCCCATGCACCGAGGCACAGGCCGCTTCACCGACAGCCATCAGGCCGGGAGAAATGCGGTCGGGGTTTTCGCTATCCGCGTTCAGCACCTCGCCCCAATAGTTGGTCGGGATGCCGCCCATGTTGTAATGCACGGTGGGCAGAACCGGGATCGGTTCCTTGTTTACATCGACACCTGCAAACACCCGCGCAGATTCCGAGATGCCGGGCAGGCGCAGATGCAGCGTTTCGGGGGGCAGGTGGTTCAGGTGCAGGTGAATATGGTCCTTGTTTGGCCCCACTCCCCGCCCTTCGCGGATTTCCATGGTCATGCAGCGCGACACCACATCGCGGCTGGCCAGATCCTTATAGGTGGGCGCGTAGCGTTCCATGAACCGCTCCCCCTCGGAATTGGTCAGATAGCCGCCTTCGCCGCGCGCGCCTTCGGTAATCAGGCAGCCTGCACCGTAAATGCCGGTGGGGTGGAATTGCACAAATTCCATGTCTTGCAGCGGCAAACCTGCGCGCGCGACCATCCCATTGCCGTCCCCTGTGCAGGTATGCGCCGAGGTTGCGCTGAAATAGGCGCGGCCATAGCCGCCCGTTGCCAGCACCACCATCTTGGCGCTGAACAGATGCAGCGTGCCATCATCCAGCTTCCACGCCAGTACGCCTTGACACACGCCATCTTCGGACATGATCAGGTCGGTGGCAAAATACTCGATGTAGAATTCGGCCTTTTGCTTGACCGACTGGCCGTACAGCGTGTGCAGCATGGCGTGCCCGGTGCGGTCGGCGGCAGCACAGGTGCGCTGCACGGGCGGACCTTCACCGTATTCGGTGGTGTGACCGCCAAAGGGGCGCTGGTAGATCTTGCCCTCTTCCGTGCGAGAAAACGGCACGCCGTAATGCTCCAGCTCATACACAGCTTTGGGCGCTTCGCGGGCCAGATACTCCATCGCATCCGTATCGCCCAGCCAGTCGCTCCCCTTGACCGTGTCATACATATGCCACTGCCAGCTATCGGGGCCCATATTGCCCAGACTTGCAGCAATGCCACCCTGCGCCGCGACCGTGTGCGACCGGGTCGGGAATACCTTGGTCACGCAAGCGGTTTTCAACCCCTGCTCTGCCATGCCCAGCGTTGCGCGCAAACCTGCACCACCGGCGCCGACAACGACAACGTCGTAAAAATGTTCTTCAATCTTGTATGCAGACATGTCTTTCCCTCAAGCGCTGAACAGCACAGTTGCAACCGACAGCACACCGGCCACACCAAAGGCCCAGCACAGCAGCGTGTTGGCCAGAAGCGCCGCGGTCCGCTGCGCCTTGTTGGGTACGTAGTCCTCGATCACCGTCTGCAAACCCTGCTGCAAATGCGAAAACGCCGCGATGATGAACAAAACGGCTACCAGCGCGTGCCAAAGATTGGAGTAGGTGGCAACGAATGCTTCATGTCCACCGCCCAATGTGCGCCCGAACGGGAATATGAACAGCAGTGTCAGTGGAATAAGTGCAACCGAGGTTACACGCTGCTGCCACCAATGATGCGACCCTTCGCCTGCCGCGCCAGACCCGTGGACGCGGGCGTAATCTGTCTTGAAACCCATAGTCCTGCCTCCTCAGACGATGATGATGGTCAGTAGCGTCAGCACAACGGTTCCTGCGAACACGCCATAGCTGGTCTTTTCGACTGTCGCGACATCCATCATGCGCCCGGTATCCCAGATCAGGTGCCGTATGGAATTGAGCATGTGGTACCATAGCGCCGCCAAAGACCCGATAAGCACCAGCAATCCCAGGATCGAGGTCAGCATTCCATCCACGAATTCGAAATACGCAGCACTGAACGCGCCTGCCGCAAACCACCATACAATCGCGATCGCGGCCAATGTCATACCTACACCGGTTATGCGATTCAGGATTGATGTGATTCCCGACAATGGAAGGCGGTATATTTGCAAATGTGGCGATAATGGGCGATTGCCCCGGTTCACATCGGCCATGAAAGGCTCCCTTTGCTCCGACAAGGCTGCGGAATGGCATCCTTGATGTATATGCGTTTCACATACTGATTTTCACGCGAATGTCACGCACTCAGGTGAAATGCACAGGTTAAATTACATATGTTTGCGACAAAATCCACTTCAATACAGGTTTTGTGATCACGCGCCTGAATTAAGTGATCACAAACTGCGCTGATACGACCCTACGCGTCCAGAGGAACAGCTTCTCCTTGTCGCGCAGGGAATCATGTGGCGGTTTCTGGAACATATATAGCCCACAAACCGGATTAGATTGGCATCAAGACCCAGTAATCCAGATCAAGCAACACCTCAGGGTGGTATTTGCCCGCATCATCTTTCAAAACTCCGGCGGAACCCTTGGTCGCTACCAGTCGCAACCGCAACGCGCCAACACCCGGGGCAGCGGTTTCGGCGCGGTCAAGAACTTCCGACCATGCCCGGATTGTGTCGCCCGCAAAACACGGGTTGGCATGGCTTCCGGCATTGATCGCAGCAATCATCTGCGCATTGGCCAACCCGTTAAAAGACAATGCCCGCGCCATCGAGATCACATGCCCGCCATAAACCAGCAATTTGCCATCCGGGCGCTGGGTCGTGTCGAAATGCACCTTTGATGTATTCTGCCACAACCGCGTTGCCAGCATATGCTCGGCCTCCTCGACGGTCACGCCATCGACATGATCGATCCGCTCGCCAATCGCGTAATCCCCCCAGCGATGCGGCTCTCCGGCAAGCGCGAAATCATAACGCGTGAAATCCAGCCCCTCCGGCACGACCAGATCCTGCGGTGCGACCACAGCAGCCATATCCGGCACGACAGGCTCTGGCGCGGCTGCGTCAAGATCACGCTTGCGCACCATGACCCACCGCACATAGTCCAGAACGCTTGCGCCATGCTGGTTCTCGCCCCGTGTCCGCACCCAGACAACGCCGCTCTTGCCGTTGGAGTTCTGTTTCAGCCCGATCACTTCCGAATGGCTGCGCAAACTGTCGCCGGGATAGACAGGCTGCAGGAAGCGCCCCTCGGCATAGCCCAGATTGGCAATCGCATTCAGGCTGATATCCGGCACCGTCTTGCCAAAGACAATATGAAAGCCGATCAGATCATCCACCGGGCTTTGCGCAAGGCCGCAGTCACGTGCAAACTCGTCCGACGAATACAGCGCCGCGCGCGCAGGGTAGAGCGCGTGATAAAGCGCGCGCTCCCCCCCCGACACAGTGCGCGGCACTGCATGTGTGATCGCCTGCCCGATGCGGTAATCCTCAAAGAACCGCCCCGCTGTCGTCTTACTCATCTCAGCCTCATTTTCTTGCTTGCAAATACTCGCGGGGGCGGCCGATTGCGGCCGGGGGCGGCAGCCCCCTGACTTATAGACTTCCGAGCTTCAGCTCGGGCGAATAGGTCACATCCGCCTCCTTGGTGACGGCCTGTGCACAGCGCATCTGCCCGCTGATGGGGTCATGCGCATAGGCCGGAGAGCCATAGAGCGTCCAGCCTTGCGCAAGTGCCTGTGTGACCTTGTGACAAAACTCCGATGTGTCCTCGCCCGTCAAAAGGCGATAGGCGCGCATCACGCACCTCCCCCAAAGGGCCACGGCCCCAGCCAGCCGTGAATCTGGCCGACGACAAGCATCAGGAACAATGCCCCTACGACGGCAGCCCCTTCTTTCCACATCGGCGCTTCGGGGGGGCGGGTCCATTCGCGGTTGGCGCGGTTGATCAAGATCACCGAAACCACGGCCCAGGCCAGAAGCCCGCCAAACAGGATCAATCCCTGTAGCGTGCCAACAACCAGCAGATGCCCCACCGCCCAAGCCTTGAAGCCGGAAAGCTGCGGATGCCGGATACGCCTGTGCAGGTTGGTTTTCAGGCCCGAAACCGCATAGAGGTAAAATGCCAGCAGCAGCAGCAGATTATTGACATGCACCATCCAGAAGGGTGTGCTCCATAGCCAGACCGGCTCGGCCATGCGGTAGCCGATCACCATCAGGACAATCGAGATCAGCAGCGCAACAGCGACGACGCCTTTGCCAGCTTCGCCCATCTCCGCGCGTTTCTCCGGGGCAAGGCGCTTGAAGAAATGCGCGCCGGCCCAGAGTGCGACCCCAAGGATCAGGATCAAGGTTCCCATATTGGCTACTCCGTCAATTCTGCAAAAGCCTGCGCTTTTGCAAGGGTTTGCTTTGCAGTCACAATATGCAGATTCTCGACGATCATACCATCCAGAACCGCAACACCCTCTCCGCGCGCTGTTGCCGCGTCAAAAGCCTCGATCTGGCGCTTCGCCAGTGTAATCTCTGCCTCGGAGGGGGAGAATACTTCATTTGCAATGGCAAGTTGGGACGGGTGAATCAGCGTCTTTCCGTCAAAACCCATATCGCGCCCCTGGATGCATTCCGCGCGCAAGCCCTGCTCATCCCTGAAGGCGTTGTAGACCCCGTCGATCGCAATGATTCCCACGGATTTGGCAGCAATCAGTGGCAGTTGCAGGGCCGTCATCATTGGCAAGCGGTCTGCGCGCGCGCGGCAGCCCATGTCCTTTGCCAGATCATTGGTGCCCATAATAAATCCGGCCATGCGCGGTGCGCAGGCGATGGATTGGGAATTCAAGACACCCTTGGGCGATTCCATCATCGCCCAGATGCGGGTGTCAGCCGTCTCTGGTCGGGCATCGAGCAGATTGGCGAGCGCCTCTACATGGACGGCCTCATCAACCTTCGGCAGCAAGATCGCCTCGGGCCGGACCGAGGCGATGACATCCAGATCAGCGCGCCCCCATTCGGTTGACAGAGCGTTGATCCGCACCAGTTTTGCCCGTTTTCCGTAGTCGTGGCTTTCGAGTGTCTCGGCCAGCAACATCCGCGCACGCGCCTTCTCGTCAATGGCGACGGCGTCTTCCAGATCAAAGATGATCGCATCTGTATCGAGCGTCGTCGCTTTTTCCAGCGCGCGCGCCTTGGAGCCGGGGATATAAAGTACAGACCGAAACGGGCGCGTGTCCATGTGTCATCCTTCGTAATTTTCTGTCGCCTGTGCATCATTTCCGGACACAAATGGCAAGAGAATATGCGCTGCGTTGCAGCATTTTCTTGCAATGTCACGCGCTAACATTTGCGGATCGATGTGTTAACCTTGTTTTTGCATCCAGATGTCAAGCTGGGGGGGAATGTGTCGCCCTTTGCCGGAAGGACTTTTGTCATGCGCTGTATCACCTGCATTACCATCCTTGTTTTCTTGGCTGCAAGCCAGCCACTTGCTGCACAGACGAACCAATGTGGGCCGCGCGACATGGTCCTGAACATGTTGGCCGCGCAGGATCAGGCGCGCCGTGCCATAGGTCTTGCGGGGCGCGTGGTGATGGAAGTGTTCGCCGCCCCTGAAAGCGCGCATTGGACAATCACCGTAACTCTGGCCGATGGTCGCATGTGTGTATTGGCAACGGGCATCGCATTTGAGGCTGTCAGCGAGTTGATGCCGATACAGGGCACCGCGCTTTGAAGTGTTGGCAACATATGTTGCAAATATAGATTCAAATGTTGATTTAGGCTTCGGGCAGTGATATGACATGGGGCCATGACCGTATCCTTTGCCAGACTTCTAGCTGCGCGATTTGATGGCCTGCCTGCCCGAATGCAGCAGGCCGCGCGCTGGATTGAAGCGCATCCGCGTGATGTTGCATTGCTGTCCATGCGCGAACAGGCACGCAGGGCAGGGGTGCAACCTGCAACAATGACGCGGCTTGCGCAGGCCCTTGGCTACGAAGGCTTTGATGCCTTGCGCTCGGAACATGCGACAGCCTTGCGCCACGCGCCTTCCGGACTTGCACGGCAGGCTGATGACCGATTGCCGCTGCGCGCCGGTAGTGCAGAGGGGCAGGCGCTGGAAATGCTGACACAGGCGCAGGGGCAAGTCGCAGACTTATGCGCTGGCGAGATGCTTGCCTCTCTCGGCAAGGCTGCCGACCTGATGATCCGGGCGCGGCGGGTGTATATTCTTGGCATGCGCTCAAGCCATGCGGTAGCGTGGCACTTGTATTATGCATTGTCGCTGGTGACAGATCGCGCATATTTGCTGGACGGCATTGGTGGCACCGGGTTGGATCGGTTGTGGCATGCCGGGCCGGAAGATGTGTTGTTCGTCTGTGGTGTCGCCCCTTACACGCGCGCTGTGGTCGAGGCGACGTTGCAGGCGCAGGCCCGCGATATTCCGATTGTTGCCGTGACGGATTCGCGCTTGTCACCTTTGATCGCGGCGCAGGGCGTCGCGTTGATTGTTCCCACGCATAGCGCCAGTTTCCTGCACGCCATGACCCCTGCATTCCTGATCGCCGATATACTGGCCGCGCTTGTGGCGCGCGCGGATGATCCCGGCACTTTGGCGCGTCTTGAAGGGCTGGACCGTCAGCTTGCGGCGCTGAACACTTACATCTCTCAACCTCTTGAGGCTGCACCATGACACATCTTCTGCACCGTTCCATCCATACACCACCGCGCCATGCCGTTTCGGCGCAGGGTCTGCATTTCACCGATTCAGAAGGGCGGCAATATATCGACGCATCCGGCGGGGCGGCAGTGTCCTGTCTGGGCCATGCCCACCCGGACGTGATTGCCGCATTGCATGCCCAGCTTGACCGTTTAGCCTATGCACATACCGGGTTTTTCACCACCGATGTGGCCGAAGAATTGGCCGATACCCTGATCGCCGATGCGCCAGAGGGGCTGAGCCATGTGTATCTCGTCTCTGGCGGGTCAGAGGCGGTTGAGGCGGCGCTGAAAATGGCGCGGCAGTATTTCACCGAAACCGGCCAGCCCCAACGCCGCCACATCATCGCGCGACGCCAAAGCTATCATGGCAACACCTTGGGCGCGCTTGCTGCGGGCGGCAATGAATGGCGCCGCGCCCAGTTCAAACCCCTGCTCATGGAGGCGCATCACATCGCGCCCTGCTTCGCCTATCGCGAACAATTGGAAGGCGAGACTGACGCAGATTATGCCGCCCGCGCAGCAGGCGAATTGGAAGCAAAGATACTGGAACTCGGGGCCGATACTGTCGCGGCTTTCGTCGCTGAACCTGTGGTCGGTGCAACAGCCGGTGCTGTGCCAGCGGTGGGGGATTATTTCAAGCGCATCCGGGCGATTTGCGACAAGTATGGCGTGCTTTTGATCCTTGATGAGGTCATGTGCGGCATGGGGCGTACGGGTAGCCTCTATGCCTGTGAGCACGATGGGATATCGCCGGACCTGCTGACCATCGCCAAGGGTCTTGGCGGGGGCTATCAACCCATCGGGGCGACCCTGCTGAGTGAGAAGATTTACCGTGCCTTTGCAGAAGGCAGCGGATTCTTTCAGCATGGTCACACCTATATGGGTCATCCGATGGCAGCGGCAGCAGGGCTGGCGGTGCAAAAGGTCATCAAACAGGATAACCTGCTGGCCAATGTGCAAGAGATGGGGCAGGAATTGCGCCGACACTTGCAGGCCGCCTTTGGCCAACATGCGCATGTTGGCGATATTCGGGGCAGGGGGCTGTTTCAGGCCATTGAACTGGTCGAGGATCGCCAGACCAAGGCGCCGTTTGATCCGTCGCGCAAACTTCATGCCCGGATCAAGTCCGAAGCGATGGCGCGCGGGCTGATGGTCTATCCGATGGGCGGCACGATTGACGGGGTGCGCGGCGATCATGTGCTGTTGGCGCCGCCCTTCATCGTCACCCCGTCCGATGTGGCCGAGATCACAGGGCGCTTGTCCGAGGCGGTGAATGCCGCCTTGCAGGCATGAGCCACCCCTTTCCCCCGATACCGGATGCCGACTGGCCTGCGGAAATTGCCGATATGCGGGCAGGGTTTGCAGGCCAGCTGAATGTCTATCGGGTGATGGCCCATCACCCGGACCTGTTGCGCGCATGGTCAGGGCTGCGTCACCATATTGTAAACAAAAGCGCTCTAGGCCGCGAAAGGGCAGAGGTTGTTATCCTGCGCCTCGCCCATCGGCTGTCATCCAGCTATGAATGGAACCAGCATGTTGCGCGCGGATTGAAGGTCGGCTTGTCAAAGGGCCGCATCATATCCCTGCGCGGTGCGCTTGCGGAAATGGCGGCTGAGGATGCGCTGCTCGCTGGCGCTGTTGACACGCTGCTGGATCACCACAGACTGACGCCCGAGCAGATGAGGCAGCTTGAAAGCCAGATCGGGCGGCATGCGATTCTGGACCTGATGGCGACAATGGGCATGTATCTGACGCTTGGCTTCATGCTCGAAAGTACAGGCTGTCCGCTGGATGCCCGTGTCAGGGACGATCTTAGCCGCGATGCGCCGGAACTCATGGTCTGAAACACAATAGAAAAAGCCCGCAATTCGAAATTGCGGGCCTTCTTATCGGCTAAGTGCAGGGTGTCAGCGCGGCGCGATCATCATGATCATTTGCCGGCCTTCCATCTTTGGCATATTCTCGACCTTGCCAATCTCGCCCACATCGGCCGCAACGCGGTGCAGTAGTTCTGCGCCAATATTCTGGTGTGCCATTTCACGGCCACGGAAGCGCAGGGTAACCTTGACCTTGTCGCCGCCTTCAAGAAACCGCATCACGTTGCGCATTTTGACTTCATAGTCATGCGTGTCTGTGTTTGGCCTGAACTTGACTTCCTTGATTTCGATGATGTGCTGTTTCTTGCGCGCTTCGGCTTCGCGTTTTTGCACCTCATACTTATACTTGCCGAAATCCATGATCTTGCAGACCGGAGGCTCAGCATTCGGAGAGATTTCGACAAGATCAAGGCCGGCTTCGTCGGCCAGTGCCATCGCTTGAGCGGGGGTAACAACCCCGAGATTTTCACCTTCGGCCCCGATCAGGCGAATCTCTGTCGCGCGAATGCGGTCATTCACGCGTGGTCCGGTGTCACGTTGTGGCGGGGCATTATGCGGTCTGCGGGCTATGGTGTCGTTCCTTGTTCTGTTCAAATCGGTGAGTTACACTAAATCTGAGTGCTGCGCAATTCAAGCGCGAAGATCAATGGTAGCTGGCGATAACGTGCTTGTTTACCCGTCTGCGGCGAAGTGACCATTGCAACTGCCGCCGCTTCTGTCATATCGCGCGAATTAGTATAAATGTTCAGAAGGATAGAACCATGAACAAATCCCTTCTTATTGCTATTGCAGCCGCTGCTGCGGCCATCGGTATATGGTTCGGGATACAGTCGCGTCAGGGCCCTGAAGTTATCGAACCCGTAGTCGAGACTGCACCTGCGCCCGAAACCACTGAAACCGAAGTTGAAGAGCCCGAAGTCGCAGAGCCTGAACCTGTCATCGAGGAAGATGCGGTTGAAGAGCCTACGACCGACGAGCTGATGGAAGATGTTGCGGATGATGCCGCCGAAACCGTCGAAGAGGCAGTCGAGGGTGAAGTCGAAGCAACGACAGAGCCTGTCGAGTCGATGGTTGATGACATTGTTGGCGATGAGGCCGAAACCATTGACGAGTCTGCTGTTGAAGATGCGATGCAGGATGCCGAAGAGAACCTGTCTGATGAAGCGGCAGATGAAGCTGCCGATGCCATCGAAGAAGCGATCGAGTTGCAAGACCTTGGCCTTGACCTGTCATTGGATTCCATTCGCGCGCAGATTGATGCTGCCAATCTGAATGTCGCAGAGCGCGGCATCATCGAAGGGCTGTTGCAGGCTGCTGGCGAAAACGAGGAACTGCTGGAGCAGGTCGTCGAACGCTTGCGCGAGATGACCGGCAACTGAGCTAGATATCATTTCGATAAAAGGCCCGGATACCAGCTGGTATCCGGGCTTTTTTCATGCCTGTCTGGTTCTCACACCAAGCGTGCCTAGGCTTTGCGACGCCTGCGGCGGCCGCCATCAGAATCACCCCCGCCAGTGTTGAAACTGACATCCGGCAAGGTCACAATCTTGCTTAACTCGGGGAATTTATCGACGGCATGGGGCAGGGCATTTGCGTTTACGAAATGCTCCTGAAACCGTGGTTCGATTGCGGTTTCGACCTTGTGAATGCGCCGGACGGTCCCCTCGATTGCGTTGCGCGCTGCGATGCTGCACAGCGCCATGCGCGCGCCAGTCCCCGCGGCATTGCCCGCGCTGGTTACATTTTTCAGCAGCGCATCGGGGATCATTCCCAGAACCATTGCGTGTTTGGCACTGATATGCGCCCCGAATGCGCCCGCCAGCACCACGCGGTCCACATGGTCGGTGCCAATTTCGTCCATCAATAGCCGCGCGCCTGCATAAAGCGCGGATTTCGCCAGTTGGATCGCGCGGATATCGCCCTGTGTCACCGTTATGCGCGGCCCGCCCGTGTCCGTTGCGTCATGGATCAGATAGGCATGGGTTCGCCCCTCGGGCTGGTTGCGCCATGTGCCTGTCTGCTCGGCAGAGCCGATCAGACCAGAGGCATCGACCAGCCCAGCCATGCGCATCTCGGCCACGGCCTCGATAATGCCCGACCCGCAAATACCGGTGATGCCGCTCTGGGCGGTGGCCTCGTCAAACCCTGCCTCGTCGGACCACAGCTCACAGCCAATGACCCGAAAACGCGGCTCTTTCGTGACCGGATCAATCTCGATCTTTTCAATCGCGCCGGGGGCCGCGCGCTGCCCCGAAGAGATTTGCGCCCCTTCAAAGGCCGGACCAGTTGGCGAGGAGCAGGCCAGAACCCGCCGCTTGTCCCCCAGCAGAATTTCGGCATTGGTGCCGACATCGACCACCAGCACCAGATCTTCCGATGTCTCGGGGCTTTCGGACAAGGCCACGGCGGCTGCATCCGCACCGACATGGCCTGCGATGCAGGGCAGCAGATAGCCACGCGCAGCAGGATTCACGGCCTTCATGTCCAGTTCACGAATATCCAGCGAAATCGCGTCAGATGTTGCCAGCGCGAACGGGGCCTGCCCCAGTTCCACGGGATCAATGCCAAGAAACAGATGATGCATGACCGGGTTGCAGACGATCACCGCTTCCATGATCTCGCGCGCGTTGACCTGTGCTTCTTCAGAGATGGCCGCGATCAGCGCGTCCATGCCTTCGCGCACGGCGCGGGTCATTTCCACATCGCCGCCGGGGTTCATCATGACATAACTGACACGGCTCATAAGATCTTCGCCAAAGCGGATCTGCGGGTTCATGATACCGGAAGAGATCACAACCTCGCCAGTGCGCAGGTCGCATAAATGGGCCGCGATGGTGGTAGAGCCAAGGTCGATGGCCAATCCATACAGCCCGCCCTCGTATAGTCCGGGCCAGATGTCCAGAACGCGGTGTGGTCCGGGTTTGTGGTCCTTATGCAGCGCGACAGTGACGCGCCATTTGCCTTCGCGCAAGGTGGGTTGCAATTTGCGCAGCACGTCCAGCCCGGCAGTGATTCCTGGTATCTCCCACTCGGTGCGCAGCGCCTTGGCCAGTCGCTCGAAATCGCCCGAAGGTTCGTGCATGTCGGGTTCCTGCACCTCGACGAAGTATAGCCGCGTTGCAGGGTCCATCGTCATGGCGCGCGCCGTCGCTGCCTTGCGCACCACTTGACGGTGCACCTGGCTTTCAGGCGGCACGTCGATGACGACATCGTCCATGACCTTGGCCTGACAGCCCAGACGCCGCCCCTCTTTAAGGCCACGTTTGTCGTGATAGCGCTGTTCGACTGCGTTCCACTCTGACAGCGCATCGGGTGCGACTGTAACCCCATGTTTGGAATATTCGCCCAGTCCCGGCGAGATCTGGCATTTTGAGCAGATACCACGCCCGCCACAGACGGAATCGAGATCCACCCCAAGCTGCCGCGCAGCGGTCAGAACCGGGGTTCCAAGGGCGAACCGCCCCCGCTTTCCCGAAGGTGTAAAGATTACAAGTGCATCTGACATGCCGTCCCTCCTGAAGTCATGTCTCAGATAACCGTCTGAGCGCCAGAGGAAAGGCCGGATCGCGGCATACTATGCCAAAATACCGTCAGCGTGCGACAAGTACCGATATCTGGGAATGCCGTACGACCCGTGCTGCGGTCGAGCCGATGAAATAATCGCTCATGCCCGGCTTGTGGCTGGCGACCATAATCAGATCGGCGTTGCAATCAGCGGCACAGGCCAGAATATTCTCCGACGGGCGCCCCCCGCGAATGTCGATATCGATATTCTTGGCTTTCGCTACAGAGGAGAGTGCTTCGAGTTGTTCGCGAATGGCCTTGCGATGTTGCAGCAATTGTTCGCGGGCGACAGCCGCGGCCAGATAAGCCGGGACTTCATCGAGCACATGCACAAGTGTGATGGAGCCGTCTGGGTCGACCAGTTTGTTCGCTTTCTGGATCAACGCCCGACTGGTTGCGCCCTTGTTGAACAGGGCTACCGCCACAACGATTGACTTATACATGATCGCTCCCTTCAGATTTATCTTTCTATGTCCATGCTGTTCTATTCCGGGCAACTTTCTGAATGCAGCATGGATCAGCAGTCCCCTGCAAGGCAATGCTTGTGCCGGGCATTGCAAACCGCCCGGCACAAGCATTGCGCATCGCAGATGGTTTAACGCGTGACCAGCACCGAGACTTGCGCATGGCGCACGATGCGCGCCGCAGTGGAGCCGATGAAATAGTCACTCAGACCGGGCTTGTGGCTGGCGATCATGATCAGATCTGCGCCTGCTTCTTTCGCCGCACCAAGGATTGACGCCGAGGGCTGCCCCTCGCGGATGACGGTTTTCACGTCAAAGCCAGCGGCCAGCTTCGCGATTTCGGCAAGCTGCTCTTCAACTTCGCGCCGGCGCGCGCTCAGGTGCTCTTTGGGGATAGATGCCGCGACATAGCCGGGCACCTCGTCGATGACGTGCACAAGCGTAATTTTACCGCCGTCATTCAGCAGGTGTTGCGCTTTCGCAAGCGCGGCGCGCGTGGTGGCCCCTTCATTGAAAAGGGCGGCGGCGATCAGAATGGAAGAATACATGTTGGTTTTCCTGTTGTTGTGTTTCAGCGTTCCACAAGAACCGAGCACTTAGCATGACGTATCACGCGTGCGGCGGTCGAGCCAATAAAATAGTCTCGCAGCCCTGGCTTGTGGCTGGCGATCATAATCAGCTCTGCGCCTGAATCCTCGGCGGCTTGTAATATTTGCCCGGAAGCGGCCCCGCGGCGCACCTCATGCGCGATGCGGATATCTGCTTTTGGGTCGATCATGGCACGGAGTTCGACGACGGCCTCCGCGCGGCGGCGCTCAGAGATGTCGCTGGGAAGTTCGGCGGCAATATAGCCCGGCACATCTTCAAGCACGTGTAAAAGCCGTATTTCGCCGCCTTCATCCAGAAACCTTGCGGCGCGTTTCAAAAGCGCGCGGCCTTGTTCGACATGTTCAAGATCGACTGCCACGATAATTCTGCCATACATTCTGACCACTCCTTTCCTGTTGCGCATGAACATCTTGCACATGAAACCATACTGGGTCGTTGATTTCGGTCAAACCCTCCAAAAGTTTGGCTGATTATTGTTCGCCACCTGATGTCTGATCCCTGATGACGGCTTTTGGGGGTTTTGCGGACGGTGGATGTTAGCGCGAAGCCGCGCAGCGTCGGGCCGCGGTGCGGCGATCCAAGATTCAATCTGTAGCGCTTTATGCCGGCCAAATCCGCAAAAGATCAAAGCTATGCTCAGGTGGCAGCCAAATCGCCGTGCCGTGG
>SLAT01000190.1 GCA_007126715.1 Roseinatronobacter sp. | reverse complement strand
TGGATATGCCCTGCAGCGACGCGCGCGGCAAGGTCAGAAGCGGCAGGTCCAGCACCTGCGCCAAAGGCGCAACCAAGGGCGCGCGCGCCTCCAGACATATGATCTGCATCAGCTTGTACCCCTGTGCCATCCGCTGCAAGAGCATCTCCATCTCTTCCAGCGACGCGCGAGAGGTGCAGCCGATCCCTGCAACGATCATGTGCCCCCCCGCCATTGCACGATCGGATAGGCCGCACGCCAGCCGCGCTTGCTGCCAAGGGCAGTGGCTTCGGAGATTTCCAGCCGCGTCAGCGTACCGCCAACACGTGCCTGCCATTGGCCCAGAAGCGCCTCGGATTCCAGCGTGACAGCATTTGCCACCAGCCGCACCCCTTTGGGCAGAATCGCCCATAACCGGGTCAAAAGCGCCTCTGACAACCCGCCCCCTATGAAAACGGCATCCGGCAAGGGTTGCCCCTCCAACCCCTCGGGCGCGCGCGCCTCGACCACCTTCAACCGGTCTACCCCCAATGCGGCGGCATTGGCCGTTGCCCGCGCAGCACGGCGCGGATCGGCCTCGAAACCAATCGCTTCCGTTCGTGGATGTGCCAGCAGCCATTCGATGCTGACAGAACCAGAGCCAAGACCGATATCCCACAGCAACTCGCCCGGCACAGGGGCCAGCGCGGCAAGGGTCAGCGCGCGCACAGCCTGTTTGGTGATCTGCCCGTCATGGTCGAAAAACCCGTCCTCTCGCCCGGCCACAGATGGCAGCGCACGGCCCGCCCCTGCCACCTCCAGCCCGACCGCAACCGGATGCGCCACATCGCCAAGGTCATAGTCCGCCGCCCGAATGCTGCGGGTCCGCGCGCGCGGCCCGCCAAGCGCCTCCATCACATGCAGCCTGCTGGCCCCGAAACCAAGCCCCGCCAGATAGGCCGCCAAATCGCCAACTGCGCCACCATCTCGCAGCAGCACCACCCCCCGCGCCCCGCGCACCAGATGCGGGCGCAGCCGCGTCAAAGGCGCGGCATGCAGGCCCAAGCACAGCACATGCTGCAAAGGCCAGCCCAACGCCGCCGCCGCAAGCGAGAATGTCGACGGTGCAGGCAGCGCGCACCATTCCTGCCGATCCAGATGCCGCGTAACACTGCTGCCTGCCCCGAACCAGAACGGATCGCCCGAGGCCAGCACCACCACCCGACGCCCGCGTTGTGCCAGCAGCAAGTCTATTCCATCGGCAAATGGCACCGGCCATTCCAGCAGCTCACAAGGCAACCCCGGCACCAGCGCCAGATGACGCGCCGCCCCCATGACCAGCTCTGCCCGCGCCAGCGCTTCTCGGCTTGCATCTGACAGCCCGTTCAGGCCATCTTCGCCCAATCCAATGATGGTCAGCCAAGGGGTTTCAGCCATGCACAACATCCTTGTCCTTGGCGGCACGATCGAGGCCACGCGCCTTGTCGCGGAACTGGCCAGCGCAGGCCTGCCCTGCACGCTCAGCTATGCAGGCCGGGTAGAACGCCCCAAACCCCAGCCGGTGCCCGTGCGCGTGGGCGGATTTGGCGGGACTGACGGACTTGCCAGCTACCTGCGCGAGCATGCCATCACCCATCTGATCGACGCCACCCACCCTTTCGCCGCACAGATCAGCCGCAATGCCCTGCACGCCGCACAGGCGACCGGCACACCCCTTCTGGCCCTGACGCGCCCCCCCTGGACAGCGTCGCCGGGCGATAACTGGCAAACCGTGCCCGATATTCCAGCGGCCGCCGCAGCCCTCGCAGGCCCAGCACGGCGCATTCTTCTGGCCCTTGGGCGCATGCATCTGGCCGCGTTTGCCCAAGCGCCCCAGCACCATTACCTGCTCAGGCTTGTAGACCCGCCAGAGGCACCGCCCCCCCTGCCCGATCACCATATCATTCTTGACCGCGGTCCTTTTGACGCGGCTTCGGACGAAGCATTGATGCGCGCGCACCGCATCGACCTTGTGGTCTCCAAGAATGCCGGTGGCAGCGGTGCGCAAGCCAAACTGATTGCCGCGCGCGCCCTTGGCCTGCCGGTTCTGATGATCGACCGCCCCGCCCTTCCCGCGCGCCACGAGACCCACGAAATCCGGACCACCCTTGACTGGCTCATGGGTTGAGCCTGCACTTTCATCCTTGGTCAAATATCCTCGGGGGGTGAATTGGGCGCAGCCCAAGAGGGGGGCAGACAGCCCCCCTTTTGCCCGCTGGCAGATCATGCCGACCTCAGCGTATACAGGATCGGTCCGCGCGGCGTCTCGATCACGCGGGTCAGGCTCGACCCGACAATGACCATCGTGCGCATATCGGCCATTTCTGGACGTGCATCCGTCAGGGGCACAATGCGCAAGTCTTCCTGCGGTGTCGTAACCGCGCGTGCAAACAGAACGGGGCGGGCATCGCCACAGGCGTCGCGCAAGATATCCAGCGCGCGGGCAAACCCCTCGGGGCGCGACTTTGACCGCGGGTTGTAAAATGCCATCGCGAAATCGCCCTCGGCTGCAAGCCGCAAACGTTTCTCGATCAATGCCCAGGGTTTGAGATTGTCACTCAGGTTGATCACGCAAAAATCATGGCCCAAGGGTGCGCCTGCCCGCGCCGCTGCCGCCAACATCGCTGTAATGCCGGGCAGCACGCGGATCTCCAGCGCGCGCCAGTGCTCCGGCCCGGCCTCCAGCGCTTCAAACAGGGCCGAGGCCATGGCAAACACCCCCGGATCGCCGGAAGACACCACCACCACGCGTTTTCCATCCGCCGCCATGTCCAGCGCATGGGCCGCGCGCTCCAGTTCGACCCTGTTATCGCTCGAATGCAGCGTCAGACCTGCGCGCGGAGCCACACGCGCCACATAGGGAATATAGCCCACCACATCGGTGGCCTGCTCCAGTGCGGCGCGTACTTCGGGCGTGACCAGCGCCTCATCTCCCGGCCCAAGGCCCGCGACGACAACCCACCCGCTCATGGTCTGCGCCCCTGTCCGTGGATCAGCACGATCGAGAAATAGGGCGTTACATCCTTGGCCTCGGTCAGGCGCTGCACGCGCTGGCGCGGCATTTGCGCATATTCCACGATCCACGCATCTTCCAGCCGCCCCGCAGTTTGCAGGGCGCATTTCAGCTTGGGCAGGTTGCGCCCGATCTTCATGACCACCAGCGCATCCGTGGCCGCGATCTTCTCGGCCAGCACATTCTCTGGCAAGGTCGCCATCAGCACGGTCAGCACATCATCCCCCCATGTGATGGGCTGGCCCGTGGCTGTCCACGCGCCCGACATGCCGGTGATTGCGGGCACCACCTCGACGGGGACAACATCTTTCAGCCGCGTATAGAGATGCATGAAAGAGCCGTAGAAAAACGGGTCCCCTTCGCATAGCACGACAATATCGGCGCCCGCTTTCGCAAGGCGCTGCAAATGCGCTGTGCAATCGGCATAAAAGCCGGACAGAATTTCGTTATAGCGCGGGTCGGAAAAGGGAATTTCCGTGGTCACAGGGTATTCCATCGGAAACTCGACCGCCTCCGCGTGCAACATACCCTCGACAATCGCGCGCGCCTGTCCCTTGCGCCCTGCCTTGCGAAAAAAGGCCACATGCCGCGCGCCGCGCACCAGACGGTCGGCGCGCACACTCATCAGGTCTTGCGCGCCGGGGCCAAGGCCCACGCCGTAAATGATGCCCGCACTCATTCCTTGCGGCTCGCGATGGCGTTGATCGCCGCAACCGTGATCGCACTGCCGCCCAGACGGCCTTTGACGATGCAGTTTGGCACTGGCTGCGCTTCCCAAAGCGCGTCTTTCGACTCCATCGCGCCCACAAACCCCACGGGACAGCCGATAATCGCGGCGGGGCGCGGGCAGTCCGGGTCTTCCAGCATGTTCAGCAGGTGAAACAACGCGGTGGGCGCATTGCCGATGGCCACAAGCGCGCCTGCCAGATGGGGGCGCCACAATTCCAGTGCGGCGGCGGACCGCGTGTTGCCCATCTCGCGCGCCATTTGCGGCACGCGCGGGTCGCGCAGGGTGCAGATCACCTCGTTTTCGGCGGGCAGGCGCGGACGGGTCACCCCTTCAGACACCATATAGGCATCGCACAGGATTGGCGCACCCGCTGCAAGGGCGGCGCGGGCAGCGGTGGCGAACTCGGGCGAGAAGTGGATAAACTCCTCCAGCCCGACCATACCGGCGGCGTGGATCATGCGCACGGCGATGGGTTCTTCATCTAAGGTGAACCGCCCCAGATCTGCCTCGGCCCGGATGGTGGCAAAGGATTGCAGGTAGATCGCGGCACCATCAGTCTCATAGGTATAGGGCATTATGATCTTTCAAAACGGGTCAATATCTGGGCCTCGGTCAGTCCGGTTACATCTGCCTGCCCCTGCACAATCAGATCAAAACGATCATCGCGACCGTTCAGGGTGATATCCGCAGCACGCGCCCTTGCGCAACCCTTTGCACAGCCCGACACATGTAGACTGCCGCTGACCAAAGGGGCCAGTTCCAGCGCAAGCGCGCGGGTTTCAACGCTGGCCTGTGGGCATAGCGGCGCGCCTGCGCAGGCATCCACGCGCAAGGCGGGGTGGTCTGGTGTCGCAATCAGGCTTGCAGGCAGTGCAGGCACCGCTGCCAGACCTTCCAGAACAAGGCAGCGCCACGGTGTCACGCGAATGGCGGGCACATCTGTCGCGGCAAGGGTCTGCGCCAGATCGCGCGCAATGATCTGGCCGAAGGCTGCACCGACAACCAGCCCCAAGGGCATTGCACCAGCCTTGAATGCCGCGCGCGAGGGCGCGGGTGCCGCGTCCCATCTGGCCCAATCCGGCAGCGCGGCATGGTGGCGGGCCATACGGCCCGATTGCGCGCCGCCTGTGTCCACGAACCAACGGCACAGCCGGATCAGGCTGTCAATTTCCTGCCCGTGCTGCAACGCCATGCCCAGCGCGCGGCCTTCGGCGCGCAGGATCAGTCCGTCCTGCCCGCACTCAATACGGAAATCAGCGGGGTCCTTCGACAGCACCGGCGCGGGGCCTGCATCCATGGCAAAGCCCATCTTGGGCGGCAGGTGCGGCAGTTCCGCCAGCCGTTCCGCCAACTCAGACCAAAGCCGCGCGCTGTCATCGCCATCTGCCCAATCGGGCGCAATCAGGATATTGCGGCGGGATTCCAGATCAGGGTCAGTGTCCAGCAGGTCCAATTCAGCCAACGCATCTTGCAAAGGGGCAAGTGCCGCGTCGCTGACGCCGCGAATTTGCAGATTGGCGCGGTTGGTCAAATCGATCAGCCCTGCCCCAAAACTTTGCGCCGCATCGCACAGCCCCAATGCCTGCGCGCGTGTCAACCGTGCCAGACGCGGGCGCACCCGAACCACCCAGCCATCACCTGATTGCATGGGCCGCAATGCACCCGGACACCAACCCTTGATTTCGATCTCAGTCATGGCTCAACCCCGCAAGAATGGAATTGCGCCGTGTCACCCAAAGACCTGCCTCGTGCAACGCGGCAAAACGCGCCTCCATAGCGGCCAATGCATCGGGGTTTTCGCGGGCAAGGAAATCGCGCACATCCTCCTGCCCCAGAGTCGCATCGTGATAAAGGTCGAATAATTGCGGCGGCACAGCCCCTGCCAGATGCGCAAACGCCCCAAGATGCTCTAGCGTTGCGGCAATCTCTGCGCCCCCGCGAAACCCGTGCTGCATCATGCCTGCGACCCATTTCGGATTGGCGGCACGTGCACGAACCACGCGCGCGATTTCTTCCGACAAGGGCCGGGCGTGCGGCGTGTCGGGGCGGGTCGCATCGATGTGGTAAAGCGCGGCCTTGCCCCCTGTGATCGCCTGCGCCGCAGCAAAGCCCGCCTCATGTGCGGCGTAGTCCTGCGCCAGCAGCAGGTCGGTTTCGGGCAAATCCTGCAAATGCACAAAGGCTTCTGCCCCTGCGACGCGCGCGGCAATCCCATCGGGGTCATGCTGGCCGGTATCAATTGCATGCGAAGATGCGGCAAGCCATGCGCGCCCTGCCTGTTCGCGGGCACCCTCGGAATACTCGTCAAGCATGGCCCCCATGCCTAGACCATAGCTGCCCGGTGCCGGACCATAGACACGCGCGCCCCCCTGCCCCACAAAGGGGTTCCAGTCCGGCGCTTCATCACGCGCGGCCAGCGCGGCCACAGCCTGCCCGAACAGGGTGGAAAGTTGCGGGAACACATCGCGAAACAGGCCCGACACGCGCAAGGTTACGTCCAGTCGCGGGCGGTCCAGTTCTGCAATAGGCAGGATATCGACACCTGACACACGCGACGACCCTGCGTCCCAGACGGGCCGCGCGCCCAGCAGGTGCAACGCCATAGCAAATTCCTCGCCCGCCGTGCGCATGGTGGCGCTACCCCACAGGTCTACGACCAGCGCGCGCGGCCAGTCGCCGTGGTCCTGCAAATGACGGCGCACCAACTCATCGGCCAGCTTGACGCCCTGCGCATAGGCCGCCCGCGATGGCACGGCGCGCGGGTCGGTGGTGAACATATTGCGCCCCGTGGGCAGCACATCGGACCGCCCGCGATGGGGCGAGCCGGATGGGCCGGGGGCCACAAAACGCCCTGACAGCGCGGCCTGAAGCCCTGCACGTTCAGCAGCACCCTGATCACCGCGCCCGAAAATATGCAGCCCTTCACCAAACTGGCTTTCCTTCACATCACACACGAAACGGTCGATACGGGTGATCGCCTCTGCCAGACAACCCGCGCCATCCAGCCCCAGCTCAGCGCCCAGCCCCAGTGCCTCTGCCTCCGTGCGGATATCGGTTTGCAGCCGGTCGCGGCGGGCGGGGTCCAGCCCGTCGGCGTTGGAAAACTCGTCCAGCAGCGCCTCCAGCTGCGCCAGCCCCGCACCTGTCTGCGCGGCGACCATTGGCGGCGGCACATGTCCCAGTGTCACGGCACCGATACGGCGCTTGGCCTGCGCGGCCTCGCCCGGATCATTGACGATAAACGGATAGATCACCGGCAGATCGCGGATCAGCGCTTCGGGCCAGCAGTTATCTGACAGCGCGACGGACTTGCCCGGCAACCATTCCAGCGTGCCATGCGCACCGATATGAACCAGCGCGTCCGCTTGCGCGCGCAGCCACAGGTAAAACGCCACATAGCCGTGGCGCGGCGTGCGCCCAAGGTCGTGATATTCATCATCGCGCAGCTTTGGCGTGCCGCGTTCGGGTTGCAAGGCGATCACATTTGCCCCCATCCGCAGGGCTGCGAAGGCAAAGCCGGTGCCGTCACAGGCGGGGTCATCCTCGGGGCGGCCCCATGCGGCTGCAAGATCATCGCGCAAGGATTGCGGCAGGCTATCCAGTGCGGCGCGATAGGCATCAAGGGGCAAGTGCAGGCGCTCTTGCGCCAGCGCATTGGCAAGGCTGCGCGCATCGGGCGCGTCGGTGCCCATATCCTGTAGAATGGCGCTTGCACTTTCCAGCGCATCAAGCCCGACCGCATGCGCCATATTCCAGCCCTTGCCCGGATAGGTGGACAACACCAGCGCCACACGCTTTTGGTCGGCATCCATATCTTGCAGCCGCACCCAAGCCACCACGCGCGCGGCGATGGCGTCAATGCGCGCGGTTTCGGCGCAATGCTCGGCGCGGGTGAATTGCAGATCAGGGTCGGCGGCACTGAATTCCTTGAAACTGGCGACACCGGCGAAAATCCGGCCATCGACCTCAGGCAGCACCACATGCATGGCCAGATCAGCAGGCGAGAGCCCGCGCGCTGCCTCAAGCCAGCGCTTGCGCTCATTGGTCGCCAGCGCCACTTGAAACACAGGCACCCCTGCGGCTTCCAGAACTGCGCCATCTTCACCCTGCGCGGAAAAGGCCGTCGCATTGACCACCGCTTTGGGTGCAAGGGCGCGTATCCAGCGCGTCAGCCATGCGCGCGCTTGCGGTTCCTTCAGCGAGGGGACGAACAGCGCCAGCACATCGAAACCGCGCGCCTCCAGCGCGGTGGCAAGCGCGCGGATCGGCGCAAGATCGGCTGCCGCCAGATAGGACCGGTAGAACGTAATCACAACGCGTTTTCGGGGCGCGGTCAACGCAAAGGCCGCCGGGCAAGTCACCCCCTCTGCGCCCCAGCCGCCCACTTGCGGCAGCACCCGCGCACCGCGCACCGGCGGCGCATAGAGGCCCGCAGCAAGGGCAAGTTGCTGCAATGCGGCCTGTGCGGCGACCGCACCGCCCATGTCACACAAGTGATTGAGGCGGCGCAACGTGCTGATGGGCAGGGTCGAAGCCGCATCCAGTGCCGGATCATCGCGCCCATCGGCGGGCAGCACCGCCAGCGCGATGCCGTTTCGCTGCGCCAATGCCTGCACCTGCTGCAAGCCATATGCCCAATAGGGCGCGCCCCCAATCAAACGGATCAGGATACCTTTCACCCCCTCAAGCGTGCTCTCTACATAGGTATCGACCGAGAGGGGATGTTTCAGCGCAGCCAGATTGGCCAGACGCAATGTCGGCAAAGACCCCTCAGAGGCACGCCAGCCCGCCGCGAAAGCCCCAAGGTCACTATCGGAAAAGGACAGCACCACCAGTTCCGCCGGGCTTTGGCCCAGGTCGGTGGGGGTGGCAGCCTCGTCCAGCCCGTAGCTTTCGCGGAAGATGACATGCATTGCGGATCAGGCCCCCAGCGCCTCGCGGATTGCGACCTCGTTGACATGGTCATGCTCGGCGATCACGACAAGGCGGGTCATACGCGCCTCGCCCGCAGCCCAAGGCCGGTCGAACTGGTGGCGGACACGTGCGCCCACAGCCTGCACCAGAAGGCGCATCGGTTTGCCCGAAACCGCAGCATAGCCCTTGACGCGCAGGATATGCTGGCTTTCCGCCAGATGCGCGATGCGCGCGGCCAGATCGGCGGGATCAGCGATTTCGCCCATTGTGACCATGATCGTGTCGAAATCATCATGCTCGTGGTCGTGATGCCCGTCATGGTGGCTGGGGCGCGCTGCCAGATCATCCTCGGCCCCGGCTTCCAGCCCCAGAAGCACGGCCGCATCAATGACGCCTTCGGCAACCTCGATTACAGGCAGCGCACGTGTGGACTCTGCCGCGATCAGGGCACGGGCCTTTGCCACACCTTCGGGTCCGGCCAGATCGGGCTTGGTCAGCAACACCAGATCGGCACAGGCGATCTGATCTTCGAACACTTCGGACAGCGGCGTTTCGTGGTCGATACTGTCATCAGCCTCGCGCTGGGCATCCACAGCGGCCACATCGGGCGCGAAACGCCCCGCCGCCACCGCTTCTGCATCGGCCAGCGCGATGACCCCGTCAACAGTGATGCGAGAGCGTATTTCCGGCCAGTCAAAGGCCTTCAGCAGCGGCTTGGGCAGCGCCAGCCCCGATGTCTCAATCAGGATGTGGTCCGGCTTCGGGTCCAGCTTCAAAAGCGCCTCGACGGTGGGAATAAAATCATCTGCAACAGTGCAGCAGATGCAGCCATTGGACAGCTCGACAATATTCTCGGCCGGACAATCAGGTATCGCACAAGATTTCAGAATCTCGCCATCCACCCCCACTGTGCCAAATTCATTGACCACAACGGCCAACCGACGCCCCCCCGCATTGCGGATCAGGTGGGAAATCAGCGTGGTCTTGCCCGCGCCAAGAAAGCCGGTGACGATGGTAACAGGGGTTTTCGAGAGATCAGACATTCGGAGCCTCCAATGGCGGGATACGGGCGATGCAATTCTTGCGGAAATGTTCGGGGCGTTCGCGCCACGGCACAAGGCCGTTTTCCGCATCACGGTATTTCTGCGCGCCTTCCAGAATGGCGGGCACGTGAATCTCTGGCGTCAGATTGCCATAAACATAAGTCCATGCACCGGGTTTGCGCAACGCGACTGTACAGCCACGCGAACAGTTGGACAAACACTCAACGGCCAGAACACGCAGCCCTTCGGGCGCGGCCCGTTGCAGGGCTTGCACCAGTTCCGTGCCGGGGCGTATTTCTGCGTCCGGCGTGGCCAGCGGGTTGGCGGGGGTCGCACTGCGGCAGGTCGTGCACACCAGAAGATCGACAGTGTCAGAGGGCATGAATAGCTCCGGTTAGGATGGGGCAGCAATGCGCTGCCCCGATATGTCACAGATCAGCCAAGGATCATATGCTCGACGGTTTCAAACAGGAAGGCAAGACCAACGCCCATGCACACAGCCGCGGCAAGGCGCGCCTGCATCTGGCCGACCTCTTGCGTAAGCATCTTGCCGGCAACCACGGCGACCCCGGCGGCAATCGCGAACTGGATCATGCCGAAGCCAAGCAAATAGGCAAAAATCGGCATCGGAGTAGCCCCGACGACCGCCTCGCCATAGGCCCAGCCGTGGAAAATGCCTGCGACAGCAAAGCCTGCCAAAGCCACCGGCCCTGCAACCTGCCGCCCGGCCACCAAAAGCGCTCCCAAAACAACGACCGAGGCCATGATGACCAACTCTGCCAAGGGCAATGCAACGCCCGCAAGATGAACGGCGGTGCCTGCCAGCGTGGCCCCGATAAAGGCCACCGGCCCCATCATGGAACGGCCAGCAAGGGCCGCTGCAAGCCCGATCAGGACGACAAAGGCCAGATGGTCCAGCCCGATCACAGGATGGGCAAGGCCAGAAATCAGGCCGTGGAATACCGTCTGAGGGGCCTCGCCGCCCAAGGGGTGATGGGCAAGGGCCGGACTTGCGGCAAGAAGGGCAGGGAAGATGAGAAGATGCTTCATTGAAGGGGGTCCTTGATACTTAACGTTGACGAAAATCTGCGTGGCAGGCGACGCAGTAATAGCGCAGGTCATGCAGGCCATTGACCAGATCGCCGCCCTCTCGGACGGTCTGGGCAAAGCGTGCAGTCTCTTCTGCGTAGGCAGCGGTGTATTGGGCAAAAAGCTCTGGCTTTTGCCAGATCGCGGCCAATGCCCCCTTTTCACCTTCCGGCGCAGGGGATGTGATCGCGAACAGCGTATCGATCTGCCCGCCAAGAGCGGCCAGCGCATCGGCATGGGTCTGAAGCATCTCCTCGCCGCCCGCATCTGACAGCACACTGGCCGAAATGGCGCGAAAATGCCCTGACTGCGCGCTCATGGTGCGCCGCCGCCGCTCGGTCAGTCCATCTGCGGCCGTCTCAAATACAGGCGCCTGCGGATGCCGGTCACCATGCGCACCGAAGGGGCCAGTCAATTGTTCGGCCTGATCGGCGTCGACATGAGAATGGTCGTGAATATGGGCCGGCGCAGTGATGGCCGGGTCTTTCTGACGCGCGGCATCTGAAGGGACTGCAAAGGCCACGAGCCCTGCCGCAAGCACATATCCGCCAGCAGCAAGACCCAGACCCGCGATTATCTTGCGAGAGGGTCGCATCCTGTCACTTTCCCGCGCGACCACCCGTCGCGCGCTATCAATGCAAGGGTATGATGGCAGGATCGACAGGGACAAGGCGCCTGTGCCGATACAAGCCGACCAGTCACCCCGCTGGTTACAATGCCCCGAAGCGGGGCAGCCTATGCGCTGGCAGGTCTCCCGGCTTGCGGATGTCGAGGTTTGCACCTCGGCGGTCAGCCCACCTTCCCGGCCCATAGCGGGCCAGTGGCATCGGGCGACCTCTCCGGTCACGGTCGCGGGGGCGGCTGTGCTTACAGTCTGATCGGATGAACAAACTTTGTCACATTCCCTTTTCACCTGTCTTGAACAGGCACCAGCACCCCCCTCTTGCGCGCAAGCGCGAGACGAGTCAAGCAAGGATGCGACGGGTTGATAGAAAGCCCCGACACCCGACGCAGCATGACAGGCGAACATGTCGTTTCGTCCGCAGCCACACGCCGGTCTGTTGTTTTTTGAATTCCCTTCTCCCGGTCAACCGGTTGGGGGCCAGCCCCCAAACCCCCGGGATATTTTGACAAGGATGAAATTGCACGGATCGGCACCGCATCTCGGGCCAGATGTCTGGGGGAGATGCGGTGCTTTCACCCTTGGCGGTCATCGGGATCCCTCCCTGTACCGCAGTTTATCCTTCGCAGATAAAGGTAAACAAATTGCTGATTTCATCCTTGTTCAAATATCCCCGCCGGAGGCGCAGGCCTGCGACCAGCACACCGCTATAAATTGGCATACGCGGCTGCCTTCCCGACATCCCGGGGTGCATAGCGCGGTATCATGGCGGCCACGAAAGGCTGGCAATCTAGCGTATGTGCCAAAGGGTCTGTGTATTCGCTTGCCAGCCATTGCGGTGCAATAACGGGCTGTCATCCTCGGTTTCGGGATAACCAAGGCAAAGCCAGGCAGTGAAGGTCCAGCCTTCCGGCACATCAAGGAGTTGTTCGATCGCATGCGGGTCAAGGATAGAGACCATCCCAAGGCCAAGATTCTCCGCCCGGGCCGCCAGCCAAAGGGTGTGAATGGCCATGCTGGTGGACTGATAGAGGGTCTCTGGCATGGTTTGACGGCCCAGCCCGTGACCCTCGGACGGGTTGGTATCGGTGAACACTGCCAGTTGCACTGGTGCGCGGTCCAGACCAGCAAGTTTGAGACTGTGATAGGCATCAGCCTGTGTGCCGTCATACCGCTTCGCAGCGCGGGTATTTTCTGCCATGAAAATCGCGCGCACAGCCGCGCGCAGCCTCGGGGCTTCTATGCGCAAGACACGCCACGGTCTGGCATTGCCCACCGAAGGCGCGAGATCCATTGCCATTTGCAGGCGCAACAACAAGTTTTCATCCACTGGATCAGTCCTGAAATGGCGGATGTCGCGACGCCAATTCAGGATATCTTGCAACGCATCTCGGTGGCTGGTGTCAAATTTTATGGTCAACACCTGTTGTGCATATTCATGCAGATCTGTGCAGTCGGAGTTTTTGACCACTGGGCCTTCAACACAGGATCATCCATGTCTTCTGCGCCGCAAGAGCCAGATGAAGAACATCCCACCCACCAGCCCGGTCACGATGCCGATGGGCATGTCCTCGGGGCGCATCAGGGTGCGGGCAACGATATCAGCCCATATCAGAAAGATTGCCCCCGCAAGCATGGCGGCAGGCAAGACACGGGCATTATCGCCCCCGACCAGCAGGCGCACGATATGGGGGATCATCAGTCCGACAAAGCCAATGACCCCTGAAAAGGCAACCATCACACCCGTCACAAGGGCCGAGACAACGAAGCAAAGGAGGCGAAACCGCGCCACAGGAATGCCAAGCGTCGAGGCGGTTTCATCCCCGATTGTCATTGCGTTCAGCGCGCCCGCCACGGCGCGGAACCACAGCGCGGATCCCGCTAGGATCAGCGCAGGCCAGATCAGATGTCCCCATTGCGCGAGCCCAAGCCCGCCCAGCATCCAGAACACGACCGTATGCGCGGCTCTTGGATCGCCCAGAAAGATCAGCACATTGGCCATCGCCATCACGATGAAGGAAACGGCAACCCCTGTCAGCACCAGCCGGTCGGCGCTGGTTGCTTGCGCGAAGCTGGCGACAGACAGCACCAGCAAGGTCGAGCCAAGCGCCCCGATGAAGGCCAGAAGCGGCACCGTTGCAAGGCCCAGAAACATGCCCGTATGCAGCAGTGCCAGTATTGCCCCAAAGGCCGCACCTGACGAGATGCCCAGCAGATGCGGGTCCGCCAGCGGGTTGCGCGTCACCGATTGCAGAACCGCGCCGACCAATGCAAGCCCGGCCCCGACCAGTGCCGCCAGCAAGGCGCGCGGCAGCCGGATTTCCCACACGATCGCCGCGCGCCCTGCCGACCATTCTGGCGTGACCAGTCCGGGCGCCAGTTTCTCCACGATCACCCCCCAGACTGTGCCCATTGGAATTGGCACAGCCCCGATGCTGACTGCGGCAGAGAGTGACAGCACCAGCCCCACCACGCCCAGCACCCACAGCCCCTGCCGGACCGGGCGCGCAAGCACAGGCGCATCCGGCTTGGCCGCAAGGATCGGCGCAGCGGTTTCGGGGCCGGGAGTGGTGCGCATGGTTACTGTCCGTGAAACGCGTCTGCCAATGCCCGAACCGCGCGGATGTTGCGCGGCCCCGGTGTGGCCTCGACATATTCGAGCACTACGAACCGAT
>SLAT01000208.1 GCA_007126715.1 Roseinatronobacter sp. | reverse complement strand
GTGGCCCCGATGAGGGGGTAAAAACTGGCCTTCACATCACCGCCGAAATGCAGGCTGCGCCCTGTCGCGCTTTGAAACTGTTGCGCCGCGATCTGTGCAATACGCTCGGAAGGCATTAGCAATGCAGCCCCCCCGAACAAAACCGCAAGACCAATAATCATTCCTATAAAAGCTTTGAGCAAACGCATAATTCCCTCCGACGCGCAGTGAAACAAACCCGGCAGGCCGAGTCTAGCCTTGCCCCAATCGCATGTCTTGGCCAAAATCCGGGCAGGCCGATTTCTGCGCGAGATTGTGACTTGCACACAGGCCGGATATGCGCGCCCCTTGCACTGCGCCATGCCTTGTGAAAGAGGAAGGCTGGTCTCAGGAGGTCCGCCCATGTCCCGTATCGTCACGCGCTTTGCACCATCACCCACAGGATATCTGCATATCGGCAATCTGCGCACAGCGCTGTTCAATTACCTGATTGCGCGCAAATCGGGTGGCGAATTCGTGCTGCGGCTGGATGACACGGATGCAGAACGGTCCAAACAGGAATATATCGACGGCATCCAGCATGATCTGGAATGGCTGGGCCTGACTTGGGACAGGGTCGAGCAGCAATCCAAACGGCTGGAACGCTATAATGACGCGGCAGAGCGGTTGCGCGCGGATGGCCGTTTCTATGAATGTTTCGAGACGCCGGGTGAATTGGACCTCAAGCGCAAGAAACAGCTGAACATGGGCCGCCCGCCAGTCTATGACCGCGCGGCTTTGACGTTGGAAGATGCCGACAGGGTGCGTTTGCAGGCAGAACGGGCGGGATATTGGCGTTTCCTGCTGAACCAGAACCGCATTGAATGGGAAGATGGCATTCTGGGACCGTTGTCAATTGACGCGGCCAGTGTTTCCGACCCGGTCCTGATCCGCGCGGATGGTCAGGTGCTTTATACACTCGCATCAGTGGTGGATGACATGGATATGGGCATCACCCATATCGTGCGCGGTTCCGACCATGTGACCAACACCGCCACACAGATCCAGATCATAGAGGCTTTGGGCGGCACGGCCCCCGGTTTCGCGCATCATTCCCTTCTGACCGGGGCACAGGGCGAGGCGCTGTCCAAGCGGCTTGGCACATTGTCCTTGCGCGATCTGCGCGCACAAGGTGTGACTCCGGCGGCATTGCTATCGCTGATGGCGCGTCTTGGCTCCAGCCAGCCGGTCGAGCTGCGCCTGTCACTGGATGAGATCGCCGAGGGCTTCGAGCTTGACCAATTCGGTTCCGCACCAACGAAATTCGACGCACAAGACCTGTGGCCGCTGACGCGTGCAGACTTGCAGTCGCGCCCCTATGCGGCTGTCGCGGAGCAGATAGAAGCCCTGGGTGTGCCGGCCGAACTGGGGCCACAATTTTGGCAAGTCGCACGCGAGAACATTACCCGACTTGATGATCTTGGCGCATGGTGGACCTTGTGCCGCGATGGTGCCGCGCCCGAGATTGCGCCTGAAGATGCGGAATTTGTTGCCCACGCTCTGACACTGCTGCCGCCACCGCCTTATGGGCCAGAAGCGTGGTCAGACTGGACCAGCGCCGTCAAGGCTGCGACAGGGCGCAAGGGAAAAGGACTGTTCATGCCGCTGCGCAAAGCCCTTACTGGTCAGGCGCATGGACCCGACATGTCGGCGCTTATGCCACTTTTACAGCGCATCCCTGCGCGCGATGGGGCATAATGCCACGCTGCGCGGCAGCAGGCTTCAGGCTTGCCCCAAGGACTATGCTGGCCTAGACAGGCATTGAATTGATATGGGAGGCGGTATGCGTCGTGTTGTTATTACCGGGCTGGGGATCATCTCGCCCATCGGGAATTCTGCCACTGAAGTGTCGGAAAGCTTGCGCGCCGGGCGTTCGGGAATTGTCTTCGCGCCCGAATATGCCGAACACGGGTTTCGCAGTCAGGTTCACGGCCAGCCGCAAATCGTGCTGGAAGATCACATCGACAAGCGCAACCTGAGGTTCATGGGCGCGGGTGCAGCCTATAACTTTCTGTCAATGGAACAGGCCATCGCCGATGCCGGGCTGGAAGAGGCGGATGTATCAAACCCACGTACGGGGCTGATTACCGGATCTGGCGGGCCATCCACGGCGAACCTGTTTCAGGCCCATAAGATCGTTATCGAGAAAGGCAGCCCCAAGCGTATGGGGCCATTCATGGTGACGCGCTGCATGTCCTCCACCAATTCGGCCTGTCTGGCAACGCCTTTCAAGATCAAGGGTGTGAATTATTCGATCACTTCGGCCTGCTCCACTTCAGCACATTGCATCGGCAACGCGGCTGAGTTGATCCAGATGGGCAAGCAGGACATCATCTTTGCCGGTGGCGGCGAGGAATTGGACTGGACACTTTCCTGCCTGTTCGACGCCATGGGCGCCATGTCCTCAAAATACAACGACACCCCTGAAACCGCCGCGCGCGCTTTCGATGCGACCCGCGACGGGTTCGTGATCGGTGGTGGTGGCGGGATGCTGGTGCTTGAAGAGTTGGAGCACGCAAAAGCACGCGGCGCAAAGATCTATGCTGAAGTGACCGGCTACGGGGCCACATCTGACGGGCATGACATGGTCGCCCCTTCCGGCGAAGGTGGAGAGCGGTCGATGCGGCTGGCACTTGGCACCCTTCCAGAAGGACGCAAGGTCAGCTACATCAACGCACATGGCACCTCGACCCCGGCAGGAGATGTGACCGAGGTCGAAGCGATCCGCCGTATATGGGGCGAAGGTAACGTGCCGCCCATTTCGTCAACCAAGTCGCTGACCGGCCATAGCCTTGGGGCAACCGGTGTGCAGGAAGCGATCTATTCGCTGCTGATGATGCAGGGGCGCTTCATCGCCGCTTCAGCGAATGTGACCGAACTTGACCCGGCCATCCGCGAGGGCGAAATCGCCACCAAACTGGTCGAGAATGTGGAACTGGACACGGTCCTGTCCAACAGCTTCGGCTTTGGCGGTACCAACGCGACGCTTGTCATGAGCGCCTTTCGCGACTGAGGGGTGAATAACATGACGGGACTGATGCAGGGAAAACGCGGCCTGATTATGGGCGTCGCGAATGAACGCTCGATCGCTTGGGGCATCGCTGCGGCCTTGGCTGCCGAGGGTGCAGAGCTTGCCTTCAGCTATCAGGGCGAGGCGTTTGGCAAACGCGTGGAACCTCTGGCGGCAAGCGTTGGCTCGGACATGCTGCTGGATGTCGATGTCAGTGATGATGCCTCGATGGACGCAGCCTTTGCCCGGTTGCGCGAAAGCTGGGGCAAGATGGATTTTCTGGTCCATGCCATTGCTTTCTCTGACAAGACAGAACTGACCGGCCGATTTCGTGACACCAGCCGCGCCAATTTTGCGCATTCGCTGAATATCAGTTGCTATAGCTTCATTGATGTAGGCCGCCGTGCTGCCGAATTGATGCCAGATGGTGGCTGCTTGCTGACGCTGACCTTTCAGGGCTCGAACAAGGTCACGCCGTTTTACAACGTCATGGGTGTCGCCAAGGCCGCGTTGGAAAGCTCGGTGCGGTATCTGGCGAATGATCTGGGGCCGGAAGGGGTGCGCGTGAACGCGATCAGCCCCGGCCCGATGAAGACGCTTGCTGGAGCAGCCATCGGCGGTGCGCGCAAGACCTTCCGCCACGCTGAAGCCAATGCCCCCCTTGGCACCAACGCAACATTGCAAAGTGTCGGCGGAACGGCTGTCTATCTGGCATCCGATTATGGCGCGCATACGACTGGGGAAATCATCCATGTCGATGGCGGCTATCATGTAATGGGAATGCCGCGGGTCGAGAATATCTAGGGTGTTGCATCTTACGCAGGACAGCAAAGGTCCGCTTTGCGGGACGGAGCCGCCGGTCGCTGGCTGGTTCTGCGCGGAATCAAGGGCGTCAGCCCGCCGCGCATCGCCGGGCCGCACCCACGGCACGGCGATTTGGCTGCCACCTGAGCATAGC